>OMVA01000015.1 GCA_900314445.1 uncultured Lachnospiraceae bacterium
TCCTTACGATCTTTCAAGAGGTAGAATTACATGGAGAGGAAAGCAGTAAAGTAAACAGTTAACAAATCGCTTGCAATTATATATATATAGTGGTAGAATTTCCATTTGCAAGAGACTTTTGGAAAGGAGACTGTACTAATGAAGGTTCGTGCATCAGTAAAACCTATTTGCGATAAGTGCAAAGTCATTAGAAGAAAAGGCAGAGTCTTGATTATCTGCGAAAATCCAAAGCACAAACAGCGTCAGGGTTAATACCCTGATTTAAGAAGATTTTCCCTGGTGATTTAGCCCATCAGACATCTTCTTTTTGTGCGTTCTCCGAGCCTTAAGTGGCAAAGAGATTCACTGGATTTTAAAACTTCTAGTGGACAGAACGCTTTCCGGAGCGTAAGTACCGGAAAATTGCGGCTGCAGAAAGAACAATATCTACATATATTAATAGAAGAATTCTTTCTGTCATTTGTGTGGAGGAATCGCTTTCGAATATACATTTCACCCTCTAGACCACACAGAGGATATTCGTGTTATAACGATTCTACAAGTAACATTCTATTAAAATTTTTACAGATTATTTTTGGAGGTAGAATTTAATGGCTCGTATTTCAGGTGTAGATTTACCTAGAGACAAGCGTGTCGAGATAGGTCTTACTTATATTTACGGCATCGGTCTTAAGACATCTCAGGAAATTCTTGAGAAGGCAGGAGTAGATTTCTCTACTCGCGTTCGTGATCTGACAGATGACGAAGTAAGAAAAATCAGTGATATCATTTCAGAGCATACAGTTGAGGGTGACTTAAGAAGAGAAATCGCACTTAATATTAAGCGTTTACAGGAAATTGGTTGCTATCGTGGTATCCGTCATAGAAAGAGTCTTCCAGTTCGCGGACAGAACACAAAGAACAATGCCCGCACACGTAAGGGACCTAAGAAGACTGTTGCAAACAAGAAGAAGTAATATAGTTTGGAGGATATAAGTTCATGGCAAATACAGCGAAAGCTACAAAAAAAGTTACGAAGAAGCGTACTAGAAAGATCGTTGAGCATGGACAGGCTCACATTCAGGCTTCTTTCAACAATACAATTGTTACATTAACGGACGCACAGGGAAATGCTCTTTCATGGGCAAGTGCAGGTGGTCTTGGATTCAGAGGATCTAAGAAGTCTACTCCTTATGCAGCACAGATGGCTACAGAGACAGCTTGTAAAGCAGCTCAGCCATATGGCCTGAAGACTGTTGACGTATTCGTTAAGGGACCAGGAAGTGGTCGTGAATCAGCAATTCGTGCACTTGGTGCATGCGGACTGCAGGTACTGACAATTCAGGATGTTACACCAGTTCCACATAACGGATGTCGTCCACCAAAGAGAAGAAGAGTCTAATTAGGAGGATTTTATATATGGCAATCAATAAGACACCTGTTCTGAAGAGATGCAGATCACTCGAACTCGAGCCTGCTTTCCTCGGCGTTAATAAGAAGTCACATAGAACAAATACTAGAGGCAGAAAGGTAAGTGAATACGGCTTACAGCTTCGTGAGAAGCAGAAGGCTAAGTTCATTTACGGCGTTCAGGAGAAGCCTTTCCGCAATCTTTTCGCTCGTGCTGAAAAGATGCAGGGCCTTGTAGGTGCAAACCTCATGACTCTCCTTGAACTTCGTCTTGACAGCATCATCTTCCGTCTTGGTTATGCAAGAACAAGAAGAGAAGCTCGTCAGATCGTTTCACACCGTCACGTACTTGTTAATGGTAAGATCGTAAACATCCCTTCTTACACAGTAGCAGTTGGCGATGTAATCGAAATTAAGGAAGCTTCTAAGTCATTACAGAGATTTAAGGACATCACAGAAGCAAATAAGGGCATCGCAGTTCCAGAATGGCTCGAAGGTGATGTTGAAAAGTTAAACGGTAAGGTTCTGCAGGCTCCTACAAGAGAGCAGATCGATGTTCCTGTTAACGAAACACTGATCGTCGAGTTATATTCTAAGTAAGATTTTAAGTAACCCGAAGACAATGGTTTCGATACGGAGGGGTCGAATAATATGTTTGAATTTGAAAAACCAAGAATTGAAATCGCTGAAAAGTCTGATGACAACCGCTATGGTAAGTTCGTCGTAGAACCACTTGAGAGAGGATATGGCACAACACTGGGTAATGCACTCCGTCGTGTTATGCTTTCATCTCTTCCAGGTATCGCAGTTAGCTCAGTAAAGATTAAGGGCGCTCTTCATGAATTTACTTCTATTCCAGGAGTAAAGGAAGACGTTACAGAAATCGTTCTGAACATCAAAGAACTGCACCTGAAGAATAACTCTACAGACAACGATCCAAAGCTTGGATACATCGAAGCCTCTGGCGAAGGTGTTGTCACAGCTGGTGATATTAAGTTCGATGGAGATATTGAGGTTCTGAATCCTGAACTCGTTATCGCTAATCTTAGCGGTAAGGATGCTCGCCTTGACATGACTCTGACTGTTACAAATGGTCGTGGTTATGTTTCTGCTGATAAGAACAAAGAGCAGAATTTCTCAATTGACGCCATCGCAGTAGATTCCATTTACACTCCAATCGAGCGTGTAAACCTCACAGTTGAGAATACTCGTGTAGGTCAGATTACTGACTACGATAAGCTCACACTTGACGTTTATACAAATGGAACACTTGCACCTGATGATGCAGTATCCTACGCAGCAAAGATCCTCGGCGAGCACTTAAGCCTCTTCGAGAACCTCTCTGACAATGTGGTTACAGAACCAATCATTGCTGAGAAGAAGGTTGCTGTAGAAGAAAAGGATAAGCTTGATCTCAATATCGATGACCTCGGTCTTGGTATTCGTGCTCAGAACTGCTTACATCGTGCAAACATCAACACTGTTGGTGAACTTTGCAATAAGACGAATGAAGAAATGATGAAGATCCGTAACTTGGGTAAGAAGTCTCTTGAAGACATCATCCAGAAGCTTAAGGCTAGCGGCTATTCATTAAAGGACGCTGAATAATCCATGCAAATGGGATGCGCCCACATTACTGATAACTAGAGACTTAAGTCTCATTACCACTTAGGCTGAATAAAAGTAAGCAAAGTGAAGACTGGGAAACCAGTATGGAGGAAAAATATTATGGCAATGTATAGAAAACTCGGTAAGAAGTCTGACCAGAGAAAGGCTCTGCTTCGTAACCAGGTAACACAGCTTATCTACCACGGCAAGATCGTTACAACGGAAGCTCGTGCTAAGGAAGTACGTCAGATCGCTGAGCACCTTATCAAGCTTGCAATCGATGAGAAGGATAACTTCGAAGAAGTTACTGTTGATGCAAAGGTTGCTGATAGAGATAAGGACGGCAAGAGAGTAAAGGTTGATGGTAAGACACAGTACCATACAGAACCAAAGAAGATTAAGAAGGATAATGCTTCTAAGCTTCATGCTCGTCGTCAGATGCTCAAGGTTCTCTACCCAGTAGTAGAAGTTCCTACAGAAGCAGCTGGTAAGAAGGCGAATACAAAGAAGGTTGACCTTACAGAAAAGCTCTTCAATGAGTACGGCGTAAAGTACGCTGATCGTAAGGGTGGCTACACAAGAATCATCAAGATCGCTCCACGTAAGGGTGATGGCGCTCTCGAAGTTGTTCTTGAGTTAGTTTAATCTTTCATCAAGTCATAAATATTGGCTCTGTGAGTTTTCTCACAGAGCCTTTTATCTTCTTATGAAACATGTCTTCCAAGCATATCTTACATGCACATCTCCAAGCATATCTTTTAAGTATATAGATCAATACTTATAATATATTAGTGTAAAGGCTCCCAGTCCAAATGGATTGGGAGCCTTATATGCTTATCATTATATAAATTTAATTCTTATTTTTTGTAACTTTAGCTGCTTTGTTTTTATTATCTTTTTCTGATGTATTCTGGGATACTTCAACTTCCCTAACCTTGGCAAGTTCATTTGCATTGATTACTGGCATATCTTCCCCGAAGGTTATGTTGCTAATCTCTGGGGTTGTGGAGTCGTATTCAGCCTGAATGTCGATTTTCTTATCGAATAGGCGCTTGTTTACTTCATAACGGAATAAGCTGTAAATTACGGATACCAGTGGGATGAAAATCAGCATACCCACAACGCCGAAGAGGGCGCCACCGATTGTTACGGATACCAGAACCCAGATGCCTGGAAGGCCTACGGAACCGCCTACCACATGAGGGTAAATGAGATTGCCTTCAATCTGTTGTAAAATCAGGAACCAGATCAGGAAAAGCAGGGCCTTGGTTGGTGAATCCATAAGGATTAGCAGAACTCCAAATGCGCAGCCCATGAAGGAGCCAACGATAGGAATCAGGGCACATACTGTGATGAACATACTAATCAGTAGTGCATAAGGCAACTGCATGATTGACATGGAAATCAAGAAGAGTGTGCCAAGGATTAATGCTTCTAAACACTGGCCTGATACAAAGGATGCAAATGTTTTGTGTGACAGGCTGAGAATATCTAAGGTACGGTCCGCTTTCCTACGATCGGAGAAAGCATAGAGTACTTTCAGGAACTGCTGGAATAATACTTCTTTCTGCATGAGTACGTAGATGGCGAAGATAAAACCAATGATGAAATTGGTGATACCGGACAGAAGACCGGATACCGCCTTCACACCGCCGTTCAGGATGTCTCCTGAGGAATTTTCTACATAATCAATGGCCTTGGTTATATAGGTGTTCCAATCCTCTGTGAAGGAAGATGCGAAATCACCCAGAGGGCCAACCTTGGAAAAGATATTCGTAATGGTCTTGGATGCATTGTCCAAACCGGTAGGAATCTGTTTCACCAGAAGAGATACGGTATGGGAAAGCTGAGGAATGACGGCGTATAGAACCAGGGTGATTACCAGCAGTGTTGCCACGATGGTAACCAGCAGGGCAATGATTCGTCTGCGCTTGGCCCATTTCTCTGTCTGATATTTTGCCTTTTTAAATAGATGCTTCTCCAGGGCCCGCATAGGAACATTCAGGATAAAAGCAATGGCGCATCCCACAATAAAGGGGGAAAAGATAGAGAATATCTTTTTGATGATGCCAAAGATGGATGAAATCTGCAGACAGCAGATCAAAATAATAATGAGGACCGAACCAGTAAGAATGTTTTTCTTAACCTGGGGGTCCTTAAAGTATTGTTTCATATTTACTCCCCTTAATATTTATCACTATTCATTGAATCGTAAATTGAATCTTTGCAAATGAACTGCACGCAAAATTCATTTGCCACAAGTAGATACAGTTCTAGTATAACAAAAAATGCAAATTCTAGCAGGGAATTTGCCGATAAACTCATGATGTTATATAATAATCGCTATGAAATCTTATTTAAAATTGAAACAGTTACATATGGGGAATGTTCCGGGAAGCGACATCAGTCTTGAGGTGCAACGTGGGGAGGTTGTTGCCATCACAGGAAGGAATGGTTCGGGAAAGACCAGCCTTGCTAAATATTTGACAGGTGTAGTAAAGCCGGAGAAGATCGGACAGATTTTGATTGATAATCTGGATCCATACTCAGAGCTCGACCGGGACAAGCTGGCCAAGCTTTCTTTTTATGTCTGCCAGAATCCACGTGAAGGTTATGTCTTCGAAGACGTTGCAGAGGACCTTCGTTTCCGCCTGCAGAACCTGGGGATGCCTGCCGGTAAAATCAAAAAGAGAATCCAGGCTTATCTGAGAAGATTCCATTTAAAACTTAAAAAACATCAGCTTTATCAGGACTTAACCGGTGCAGAAACTGCCCGCCTGCAGATTATTAAGGCCCTTATGAGCCATGCAGACCTGCTGGTTCTGGATGAAGCTTTTTCTATGCTTACCGATGCTGGCGAAGTATTTGACATCCTTCGTGCTGAGGCAAGAAAGCGTAAACAGACAGTCATTATTTTCACAAAGGAAGAATCAATACTTGCAGCAGCAGATCGTACCTTCCTTTTGGAAAATGGACTGCTCACAGAAAACGATGATTTCTCTGAAGTGGCAGAGGAGGTCTTCCATGATAAATGGACTGAGGATGTTTGGATTAATACCAAGGATCCTAGAACTGCAGAGAGATTCAATTCCAATCGTAAGATTATTTCCCTTTCTGAAAATGCAGAGCGCATGCTTCTGGATGATTCTGTACTGGAAGACGTTATGCGTGGACCAATGCAGGAGGGTGTAAAGAAGTCGGAAGCACGTTCCCGTGCTGAGGCTGTGCTTCGCACTCTTGGTGTCAGCGAATCCATCTGGAATCGTTCACCTTTTGAGATTTCAGAGGGAGAGAAGAGAATGGTGGAGATTGCAGAGGCTCTGGTTGTAAAACCAGATTCCATCATTATTCAGCAACCATTCCGTACTCTGGATGGAGAAACAGCCCAAAGAGTATATGACTTTTTACTTGCCATGCAGGATGCAGGTACAGAAATTCTGATGACGGATGCACCGCTCAGACCAGAGACCCTGGCAAAACATCAGCCGAATTTCCTTAAGATGCATGCAGGTGTAAAACTTTGGTTATTGCTTTTATATGTAATCATGACTTTGATTTCAGGCAACTTTGTATCTGTACTGGTTTCAACTCTGGTTCTTGCTGCCTGGATCCTCCTGTCAAAAATTGACATAGAAAAGATGTTCTATGGAAGCCTGGGAGTCACGGTGGCCGTATTTATCATCAGCATTATTTCTCTGGTGGGTTCTAAGTGGCAGTCCAGCCTGGACTTCTTCCTGAAAATGCTTTGCATTATCTGGATGACAGAGGCAGTATTCCAGACCACAAGAAATGGTAAGTTATTTGATGGACTGCAGCGCGCATTCCATTTGCCTGCAGATATTACAGTCGCTGCCTATATGGTATTTGGCTTCCCACAGGAAGCAACCCAGCTTTATCAGTTGATTAAGAGGGCAGAGAGTCTTCGTAACATGCATCCGGAATTTGAGAAGCTCGGACGTCGTGCATATTGGTACACATCCCTTTTGGCAGCTCGTGTGAATTTAACTCTGGCCACCATGAAGAGAAGAAAGAGCGCCATTCGTATGGCCTGCTACACATCCGCAGATCGTCGGGCTGGCGTAGTAAAAATGAAAATGAACAAGGAATCAGTTCTTGGTATTGTCATCACCGTTTTATTTGTAGGTGCCCAGATTTCCGCCATGATCTATTTCTAAGAGGAAATTAAATGAAAAGAGTGATGCTAGTTCTTGCCTATGACGGCACCCATTATTGTGGCTGGCAGAAGCAGGATAACGGAATCACAATTGAAGAAGTGATTAATCGGGAATTATCCCGCCTCCTCCATGAGGAGATTTCAGTAATTGGCGCCAGCCGTACAGATTCTGGCGTTCACGCCCTGGGCAATGTCTGCGTCTTTGACACAGAGTCCAAAATTCCTGGGGAGAAGTTTTGCTATGCATTAAATGTGAGACTGCCGGATGATATCCGTGTTCAGTCATCCTGTGATGTGAAATCCACATTTCATCCAAGACATACGGATTCCATCAAGACCTACGAATATAATATTTGGAACCACAAGTTTCCCAATCCTATGTTGCAGAGATATACAAAATTCTGCTACTTCAACCTGAACATTGAGGCCATGCAGGAAGCAGCGAAATGCCTGGTGGGTAAGCACGATTTTGCATCCTTCTGCTCAGCTCATTCTCAGGCGGAAACCACAGTGAGAGAAGTAACCAGGATTGAAATCACAGCAAAGCCTGCAAATGAACTGCCCTTGGGTACAGGACCAGCTCAGGAAGCAGGTCAGCTGATTACCATTCATGTAGAGGGCTATGGCTTCTTATATAATATGGTTCGTATCATCGTAGGAACTCTGTTAAAGATTGGTATGGGGATGATTCCTGCCTCTGATATGGAGAAAATCCTGGCGGCATGCGATAGATCTGCAGCAGGACCTAAGGCAGATGCCTGTGGTCTTACTATGGTGGGACTGAATTTCCTGATTCCAGAGGACTATAGTCTGGATTTGACTAATCCATATTCTAATCTGTAAAAAACTTTTGGCAAATGAGATGTGCACCCATAAGGGTACACAAAAGAAGCACTGATTCCTTGTGCATAAAGCTGAAATTTAAGGGCACGAGAAAAATCTCGTGTCCTTTTTTCCTAGAAGTGTTATGATATTAGGACGAGCGCATCGCGTATAGGATATTTTAAATTTACGCGCAATTCATTTGCCAAAATTCCTTGACATAGTAGTATATGTGGGGTAAAATGTTTCTCTGTGTGACGTAAGTAGAGAAGTTACCTGCCCCGGTGCTTCTTTCACATATTAGGATTCCAGGTATTGTGACTATCCGGAATCGGTATATTGGTAATTCTTAAGGAGGATTTAACGATGAAGAGCTTTATGGCAAGCCCATCTACCATTGAAAGAAAATGGTATGTCGTTGATGCTGAAGGACAGACACTTGGTCGTCTTGCATCAGAAGTTGCAAAGGTATTAAGAGGTAAGAACAAGCCTACATACACACCATTCATTGACACAGGTGATTATGTAATCGTTGTTAATGCTGATAAGATTAAGGTTTCAGGACGCAAGATGGATGACAAGATTTACTACAGTCATTCAAAGTACATTGGCGGACTTAAGAGCATGACTCTTAGAGAAGCAATGGCAAAGAAGCCTGAATTTGTTGTTGAACACGCAGTTAAGGGAATGCTTCCTAGTGGAAAGCTTGGCAGACAGATGTACAAGAAGCTTTTCGTATATGCAGGACCAGATCACAAGCAGCAGGCACAGCAGCCTGTAGCACTTGAGATCAAGTACTAATAGGAGGTAAAAGAACATGGCTAAAGCTGCTAGATATTATGGAACAGGTAGAAGAAAGAGCTCCGTTGCACGTGTTTATGTAACACCAGGTAGCGGTAAGATCACAATCAATAAGAAGGACGTTGAAGAGTACTTCGGACTTGAAACACTTAAGGTTATCGTTCGTCAGCCATTCGCTGTAACAGGCACAACTGACAAGTTCGACGTTAAGGTTAACGTTTACGGTGGTGGTTTCACTGGCCAGGCTGGTGCTATCCGTCACGGTATCTCTAGAGCACTTCTTGAAGTATCTGATGATTACAGACCACTTCTTAAGAAGGCTGGTTTCCTTACAAGAGATCCTCGTATGAAGGAGAGAAAGAAGCCAGGTCTCAAGGCTGCTCGTCGCGCACCTCAGTTCTCAAAGAGATAGTCAATCTGCTGTTGCAGATTTCAAAGACTCGGTACGAAAGTACCGGGTCTTTTTGTGTGTATTTGTTTACTAGGCGAAACTGTTTTGTTACAATACTGCAATACCGAAAAAACTCAAAGAGAGAATCAGCGTGGAGAATATTTTTGTAGAAGGTTTAAAAGAAAACAATATAAACAAACTTTTATCTGCACCTAAAAGTGACCTCCATAATCACTCAACCAAGGGGTGCAGAAGAGCGTGGCTTGCAGAACTACTTCATGTTGGCATTCCAGAGACACCACAGCACCTTGATGGCTTGGAAGGTATGCAGAATTGGTTCAGGTCAAATATAAAACCTGTATGTGATGGCTATAAAAATATGCTTCTTAGGTGGGAAGGTGCTTTTGCTGAGGCAAAACGAAATAACATAACTCGTCTTGTAATGAATTTTGGTACCGCTGAAGTGAATCAGGTAGGAACAGTAGAAGAGTTTCGAGAGCTTATAGAAGGATTCCATAAATCATATTGTCCTGATAGTATCTTTGAAGCGGAGTTGACATATCCTTCCTTTGGAAATGTGGAAGAAGAGGTGGATGAGCTCGATAAATATGCCGAGGCAGGATACTTCAAGGCAATTGATATTTGCGCAGGAGAAAATGTTCAGCCATTTGAAGCATTTTTACCTTTATACAGGAAAGCTGAGAAGTACCATTTAACCAAGAAGATGCATGTTGGAGAAACGGGTTCAGCAGAAGATGTAAGAAGGGCTGTGGAGACTCTTGGCTTATCAGAGGTGCATCATGGAATTAATGCATCAACATCCAAAGAAACCATGAGATTTCTAGCTGATAATCATATACAGGTTAATGTCTGCCCCAGCAGTAACGTAATGCTTGGTTTTGCGAAGGATTATAAAACACACCCAATCAAGACATTGGTAGAAAATGGTGTTAGGGTGGCCATAAATACTGATGATCTTCTAATTTTTGACTCCTCAATTGAAAATGAATATCTTAGACTATACAGGGCGGGTACACTGAGCGCAGAGCAGCTTAATGAGATAAGGCAAACAGGATTAGGAATTCTGTGATAGAATGAAATAACATCCGAGGATAAAGGATTTCGATGTACTGATCACAGTTGATGGCTAATTCTTGAAAAAGCCTACTAATATGCTATTATATCAATAACGGAGTTGCCAGGTGCTAATATCACTTGGGACCTAGCCGAGCGTGGCGTTTGGTTATTTTACTTTTGTGTTGAACTTTGATTTACGAGGATAGTTTATGTGTGATGTAAAAAAATATAGTGATATCTATAAAGAAATAGCTAAATTAAATCCTAAGGACACTTTACAGCTTGTTCTTGAAAGTGAAACTGAAGAAGAAAAAGATTTCTATGAGATGGTGGGAGATTTTTTACTACAAAGAAGGCAAAAAGAAGTTGTTGAAGGGAATCTTTTTTAAGTAGATGAAAAAGTATACTATAGTTGCGGGAGTTAATGGCGCAGGTAAATCTACGTTATATCAGCTTGATCCGGATCTTAAATGTGAAAACAGAGTAAATGCGGATGAAATACTTAAGGAATCCGGAGGAGATTGGAAGAATCTGGCTGATATTTTTAAAGCCGGGAAAAGAGCAGTTACGCTTCTTAGCTCATATATTGAAGAGGGAGTAAGTTTTAACCAAGAAACTACGTTATGTGGCAATTCGGTGATCAGAAATATTACAAGGGCAAAAGAGAATGGCTATTTAATTGAAATGCATTATATTGGATTAGATAGTGTTGAAATTGCAAAAGAGCGTGTTGCAAAAAGAGTATCACAAGGTGGACATGGAGTAGCTGAAGCTGATATCGAAAGAAGATATATCGCTTCATTAGAAGCTTTCTGGAAAGTTCTTCCTCTTTGTAATCTTGTTGCGGTATATGATAACACAGAAGATTTTAGAAGATTTGCAATTTACAAAGATGGTAGTCTTGTGAGATTGTCTCACAAAGTTCCTGGTTGGTTTACCAGAAAAGAATAATAAAGTTGCCACCAGCAGCATACAGTAACCCTGAGCTTTCTACCGTACGCAGCAGGTATACAGCAACTTGAGGTGAAAAAGCCTTAAATACGGCACTTCATCACAGCAAAAAGTTCTCAAAGAGATAATCTGCGCGAACTACGAGCGATGCAAAACAAAGCAAATACAAACTCCCTGGATGCTTGCATCCAAGGGAGTTTTTTGTTTGCCGAAAGCCTTTAAAAGGACGGATTTTATGGGGCACCGACGTTTGTTGCTATCTTTTCACAGGGGAATTCGAGAAAGCCCGGAAGAGTACAGATCATAGAGTAAGGAAGTGATTTCATGATTATAAATACAGGGATGCGCACGGACATACCGGCGTTCTACCATGAATGGCTGATAAACAGAATAAAAGAAGGCTTTGTGCTGGTACGCAATCCCTATAACCCTTCACAGGTGACAAGATATAGTCTGTCTTACGAGGTTGTGGATCTGATCGCATTCTGTACAAAGAATCCTGCACCGATGCTGCCCTATATGGATGTGTTAAAGCCTTACGGTCAATATTGGTTCGTTACTATCACACCGTACGGGAAAGATATCGAACCTAATGTGCCGGATAAGCAGAAAGTAATGGAAGATTTTAAGAAGCTATCTGATATCGTTGGCGTAGACAGTGTTGGATGGAGATATGATCCCATCTTTGTGGATGATAAACATTCTGTGGATTGGCATATCACTCAGTTTGAACAGATGGCTGCTATGCTGTCAGGATATACGAAGACCTGCGTGATCAGCTTTATTGATATCTATAAGAAGGTGGAGCGGAACTTCCCGGAAGCAAGGGAGGTTTTTAAGAAGGACAGACTGACGATCGGCAAAGCTTTTATTGAGATCGCAAAGCAGCATGATATAACCATCAGACCGTGTGCAGAGGGAAATGACCTTGCACCTTATGGTGCAGATTGTTCTGGATGCATGACTGTAAAGACTTTTGAAACCGCACTCCATGCAAGACTTGTGGTTCCTAAACGAAGCAGGAATCAGAGGAACAACGAGTGCGACTGTCTTTTGGGGACAGATATCGGAGCATATGATTCCTGCGGTCATCTTTGCAGATACTGTTATGCCAATACGAATGCGGCACTTGTGAAAGAGAACGTAAAGAACCACGATCCTAAGTCGCCGTTCCTGATCGGGAACAGTCAGCCCGGGGATGTAATCCATGAGGCAAAGCAGAAAAGCTGGCTGGATCTGCAGATGAGATTGGAGATATGATGGTATATCATATTGGAAGATAATCTTACAAAAGACAGACAAAGATTTAATGAGTAGAAAGTAGGATCAGAGTATTATTCTTGGCAAACACATTATGTAATAATGCTTTCGCAACCAAATTTAACAAAAAAAGCAAAATGTGTAAGCTTCGCTTGGTAGACAGGCGGAGCTTATTTTTTTATGATTAAGAAAAATGTTATAATATTTAACAAAGGTGGTATAAATATGAGAAAGATATACTTGGATAATATTCGTTGGATAACAGTAGTGCTAGTTGTCATCTATCATGTAATTTACATATTCAACGGCGTAATACAGCATGGAATCATCGGACCTTTCAGTGAACATCAGCCCCAGGATACATATCAGTATATTGTATATCCCTGGTTCATGTTACTTCTGTTTGTGGTATCCGGTATGTCAGCTCGCTATGAACTAATTAAACGAACAGAAAAGGAATTCATCAGAGTAAGAACGAGAAAATATCTTGTGCCATCAACAATCGGCCTTCTGGTTTTCGGCTGGGTTCTTGGCTACTACAACATGCTGATGTCAGGTGCATTTGGTTCCATGAACAACGTACCGGGGCCAATTCTTTTCCTGATAATGGCAGTCAGCGGCTCAGGTCCTCTGTGGTACATTCAGATGCTCTGGCTCTTTAGCCTAATGCTGGTACTGCTCAGAAGGATTGAAAAGGACAGATTCTTTAATATCTGTGGCAAAGCCAATCTTTTGATACTTATACTTCTTGTCATACCCGTATATGGAGCGGCGCAGATACTTAACACACCGATAATAGTGGTATACAGATTCGGTATCTACGGACTGGGCTTTTTGATCGGCTACTTTGTACTGTCTCATGAGGTCGTGATGGATAGACTTGGCAATAATTGGCTGCTATTAAGCATCCTTGCTCTCGCATCCTGCATAGCCTTCGTGATTTTATATAAAGGTCAGCCATATCCGGATCACGTGGTTCTGGATACAATCATGTGCAATGTATACGCATGGTTTGGAACTCTCGGTATACTTGCTTTCATGAAAAAATGGGGCGATTCCACGAATGCTTTCTCAAAGTGGATGTGCCAGAAATCATGGGGCTCTATATATTCCATTATCTGATGATAGCGGTCAGCGGATGGTATCTGCATACATTATTTCCGTCCCTTGCACCCATCATCGTATACCTGTTGGTTACATTAGCAGCATTCGCAGGTTCATACCTTCTGTATGAAATCATAAGCCGCATACCTTTCATAAGGTGGTGTGTTCTGGGAATAAAAAAGGAGAAGAAAGAATGAGTTTTGCAGATAATCTCATGGAATTGAGAAAGCTTAATAACTTGTCACAGGAGGATATTGCGGAGAAGATAGGCGTATCAAGACAGACGCTTTCAAAATATGAGACAGGAGAGTCGCTGCCGGATATAGAGAGATGTAAGATGCTGGCTGACCTTTTTGGTGTAACCATGGACGACCTTATATCATATGAAAAGAATGATTCGGACAACCTGGGATTTGTTATACCGCCGAAAGGAAAGCATATCTTTGGAATGGTCAAAGTGGGAGATAAGGGTCAGATTGTTATTCCTGCCAAGGCAAGAAAACTCTTCGATATTAAAACAGGCGACAATCTGATCGTCCTCGGAGATGAATTTAAGGGTATAGCTCTCATCAAGGAGGCAGGCCTTCTTGGTCTTATCAACAGTGCAAAAGAAAGTATAGAGTAATCAGCCGCATACAGTAGCCCTGAGCTTTTTACCGTACGCAGCAGGTAAACAGCAACTCGCCCCTAGAAATGCCCAAAACAAGGCACTTAATACAGTGAAAAAGTTCTCAAAGAGATAATTGTTTCACAACGTATTACGTCTTTGGACAATCATATGCGACTTATTACACCCCAGGACAACTGTCTTGGGGTGTTTTTTATATATTTTAATTCGATACATTAAATGAGAGATGCTTAATATGAAATATTTGTAAAGGAGTAAGAATTTCTAATCAAGAGGAAGAAGCAATGAAAATTGCAGAGTATTTCTCTTTTCTGTTATCGCCTGGTTCAGATGGCAGCTGAAAAGCGACCAGGAAACTGTGGATTTATTAAAACAGTGCAAGCAATTTAGAATACTAGTCTTAAGCATAAAAGTAATTTTATAGAAAACAAAAAGGCTGCATCCTACCGGCATCAGCCAAGTGGGATGCAGCCTTTTTTTAATTTAATTCAAGCACATGAACTGCCCAGGGCAATTCATGTGCTTGGCTTACTGCCAATAACCATAAGAGTTGAAGTAGTACTGAATACCATCAATCCACAAATACTGATTGCGAGGATACCAATTGCCATCAACATAATACCAGCCTACTGAGTTTTGGAGCCAGTGTCCGCCGGAGTAAGCAGTGCTCCAGGAACCATCAGAATTTAACCAACAACCATCGCGGTATTCTGAATAATCCATATAACCACTGGAGGTGAAATAATACCATTTGCCATTTATTTTTAACCACTGATTTACAGGATACCAACCACCATCCTGGAACCACCAACCAGTTCCGTTACACATCCAGGTTCCACCAGAATAAGAAGGGTTCCATGCTCCGTCAGATCCTAACCAATAACCGTCTCGGTAACATGAGGTTTCCATATTTCCATTTGTATCATAGTAGTACCAAGTGCCGTTCACATCAGTCCAACCAATATTTGCCACTTCTGCTGTATTTGTGCTGACTGTTTCTGTAACTTTACCAGTTCTTGTTTCAGGAACGTAGCTAGTCAAACTAGAGGCGAATTCCTGTGACCAATAGTAGCGATAAACACCATTATAAATAACGCAACCAATACCGATATAATTCATATTTGCTTTTTCGATATTAGTCCGGTGACCGGATGAGTTTAACCATGCATCCATAACTTCAGAAGAACTGACCTGACCGGCAGCAATGTTTTCTGCAACAGTGCCATATGCAGTGGAAGGGAAAGCGGAATACCAGGCTTCGCCATTTGGACGGATATGATTCTTTAATTTATATGAATCATAAGGATTTGAAATATAAATTGTTTCTGCTGCTCTTAACATAGCGGTACTTGTCAGATTGTAGTCAAGTTTTAACTGGGATAATCCACGACTTGCACGGTGCTGATTAACCAGCCTAAGCACCTCTCTTGCAGCATCATAATCTTTGGTAACAGTGTAGTTTGCAACTGCACTTGAACCTGCTGTAGCCGAAGAGGCAGCCTTAACTTCTGTTTTTGTACAGGCAAGGGAGCTTACTGCAATCACACCAGCAAGGGCAATTGTCAGCACTTTTCTAAAAAGGGAATTTCTTTTCATTCCGGTCCTCCAAATTGCAGCGAATAAAGAAAACAATTATCAAAAAATAAATTGTTGCTCGCTGTTTTTTTGCAAAATTAAATTTTATATTTGATTATTAAAAGTATTATACAAATAAGCGGTGTTGAGAACAATAAAAAACAGGTTGAAAGCAATAAATTAGCGATTTTTCAAAGAACTTTAACAGTTTAAGTGAACTACTCCGACTTATAGAAGTCGGAGCTTCCTGCTTCAACCACTACTGCAT
>OMVA01000039.1 GCA_900314445.1 uncultured Lachnospiraceae bacterium
GGTAGTACCGGAAATAAAAAGGTCTGGTCGGATATCTGCATGGATTTCCAACACCTCTGATAATAACTCCAATACCTTTTCGCTGTCTTTTTCTTCTGCCCTTCTAATATTCATGATTCACTCCTGCTTTTCTTTTAGATGATTTTAGTCGCTCTTCTTTTAGATGAAATTTAGTTGCTTTTCTATTAGCTAATTTTTTATTAGTTGCTTTTCTATTAACTGATTTGACTATCTATATTTATAAATTTATTTTTTGTATTTAATACACCTCTATACTTAGTTAAGCTTTCTCAGATACTGTTCTCTTTCCGGATATCTTTCCCGGAAGGCATCTACAGCTGCATCCTGTAAAGCCTTAAATTCCTTTTGCATTTTTAACTGATAGGGTAAATCAAAGGCTATGGTACTAATCTGGTCAGCAATTTTCTTGGCTACACTATCATCGGACATCTGTCCCATACCAAAGATAATGGAAGTAAATCCTCGTCCGCCAGCACTGACATCAATATATCTCATAAAGGTATTTTTTAATTCCAGAGTAAGTACTTTCCTCTCATCCTCTGGCATCTGCTCTAAATGTGGAAGTTCAAAGAGATTTAGAATCTGGGCTGCCTGCTTTCTCTTCTTTCCTCCGAAATCATGACTGGAATTTTCCTTTAAATATCTCATTTCCATAAGCGCCATTACAAATTCGTCACGCTTAGGTTTTCTCTTTCCAAAACGCTTCTCCCAGATTTTCTGCATAAAATTTAGCAAATCTTTTTCTTCCAGAGAATCTCCAAACTCTGCCTGCATGGCAAGCAGGAGAGACTGTCTCTTAAAGGGATCCAGTTCCTTTTCAAATAACAATACCTGTTCTCTTAATTTTTCCTGCATAGGATTCCCTTTCTATTCCTCAAAATCATCCGTATTCTCTGTGGTTACTTCTCTGTAAGGAAGAATTAGATAACGACCATCCTGAAAGTCAAACTGACTTAAGTCCTGCCCCATAAATAGAGCATAGGCAAGACTTGTCATGGCACTGGCCTGGCCTTCCTTATCATTGTAGACCGTCCCCTGCATACTTCCATTCTTTACGGCTTCTATTCCGTCATCTAGTCCATCAATTCCAAAAATTAAAGGTCTGCTACTTGCTGTAATATTTGCTTTCTCATAAGCATCAATGGCACCCAGAGCCATCTCATCATTATTGGCCAGGATTAATTCCACCTTGGTACCATATTCTGAAATAATCTGAGACACTTTATTCTCTGCCTGGGCACGATTCCAATTGGCAATCTGATATGTCACCTTTTCCATTTCATAGCCCTTGGCACGAAGTGTTTCCACCGACTGATCTGTTCGGATAATAGTATCCTGGTGACCAGTCTGTCCTTCTAAAACAACATATTGAATCTTGCCATCTCGATTTCGGTCTGCATGGGGATTGGATGCCAGTGTTACTGCTGCAAGTTCTCCCTGCATCACACCAGACTGGGCTGCATCGCCACCCACATAGAATAAGTTTTCACCACGCATAAGATCTTCTCTAACCAGTTCTCGGTTGAAGAAGATAACAGGAATACCTGCGTCCTCTGCCAGGCGGATAATTTTAGAAGGAGATGTTCGATCCACCAGATCCACACAAAGTATGTCACATCCAGCATCAATCATCTCTTCCACTACTTTATCCTGGGTACTTTGATTATTATCACCGCTTCTTACGGTCATAATAATATTCAAATCTTCACTTTCCATTTCCTGGAACTGTTCCTTCATGCAATTGGTAAGTGCATCAATGAAGTTATCTCCACTTGTATATTGCACAACTGCCACTCTAAGTGTTTTATGGGAAGAGTTCCCTCTTCCTGTGCAACCTGCAAACAATGAAAGAAGAAGTGCAAAAATCATAAATACGCTAAATGATTTCTTATTTACTTTCTTGTTTCTATTTGACATTTCCATTACCTTTCAAATGAGTAAATGAAGGAGGAATTTTCATCCTTGAAAAGATCCTCTTTTCGAATTAGTCTTGCATTCACTGTTTCGGAACGCAAACTTTTTGTTCCATACTTTAAGGTTTCACCCAGCATATGGACTGCCTGATAGCCCATGGAGAAGCCATCTGGTACAACCACTTCCTGAATAAATTCTTCATCAACATCATAAAGAACCTTTTCACTGGAACCAATACCAAATACCAGAGCACCATGCAAAGCTTTTTCTTCTGACAAAGAGCCCACATTTTCCAGAGCATCTGTTTCCAGCACTACCATTAAGTCCACTGCCTCCTGTCCTGTAATGATGGTTCTGGTTTCTGTATCCGAATAGGTTGCCTGAACTCTCCAGGAAACCGCAGCGCCAGAATTTTTAATTCCATCCAGGAATCCCTCTTCACGATCTGTGATTCCCTGAATATCCGTGGCACCTTTTACAAGACCGATGGTCTTTCCATCCAGTCTTCCATTAAATCGGGAAATGATTGCTTCTGCCAACATAACACCCATATTGTAATTATCTGGTGATACACATGGTATAGAACCTGATGGACTGGATATAAGCAAAGTAGGTTTCTTGCTTCTAACATCTTCCAAAACACCTTCTGTCTGTTCACCAGGGGAAGGTTCAATCAAAAAGGCATCCACCTCATTGAATTGCTCATCAATCAATTCTCTTTCTTCTGCCGCATTTCTAATTTCATCTGTATTACAAATAATCAAATGTAAATTTTCTTCTTCTGCAGCCTGTTTCATTCCATTAATAACAGGATTCCATTTCTCGCGGCCAGAATAATTCACAATGACTGCCACCGTCTTCTTATGCTCTGTATCACGAAACAGAAGGAACAAGAAGGAAACTAGGATTAGTAAGAGAACCAGTTCAATTCCTAGAAATACTTTACGACTACTTTTTTTCATCCTATTTTGCCTCCTTTCCTTCCATATCCTGTTCTAAACGTTTACGATTTTCTTCTGTAAAAGGAATAGCTGGCAAATGTAATGTAACTGTAGTACCCTCATCCAATTCACTCTCTATAGAAAGACCATACTCCGATCCAAAGAGAAGCTGAATTCTTGTATGTACATTAATAATTCCGACTCCAGATCCTCTCTTGGATTTTCTTTCTTTTCCAGAGAAGATTTCATTTATTGTTTCCTGGGACATTCCAAATCCATTATCAATAACGGAAATGTAAATATCCTCTCCCTTCTTCTGGCCTCTGATAATAATCTTACCTTCATCATCCGAATCCATCTCACCAACGCCATAATAAATAGCATTTTCAAGAACAGGCTGCACAATCAGTTTTACGGTTGCACACTGCATTACTTCCGGTTCAATGTCAAATTCCACCTGGAATCTTTCCTTATAGCGAACCTTTTGAATATTCATATAGGACTTACTATGCTGGAATTCATCCTCCAGAGAAATAATGGTACGTCCCTTGGAAAGACTGATACGAAGAAGTCTGGCCAGCTCGGAAATCATTGTAACCGCTTCCTGATTTCTTCCACTTTCAATCATCCAGGTAATGGAATCCAGAGTGTTGTAAAGGAAATGAGGATTAATCTGGCTTTGGAGAGCAGCAATTTCACTCTTACGTCTCTTATTCTGCTGCTTCACAATTTCCTTCATCAATTCATCGATCTGTTCATAGGACTTCTGAACGGACAGTCCCAGATGACGAATCTCAGAAGAACCACCGATGTAAATAGAAGGCTTAGAACCAGCTTCATAGTCCTTAACGGATTCGCTAAGTCTTGTAATAGGACTGGAAATTCGTTTTGCCACAATTCTATTTACCAGAAGCATCATCATAATAAGCAGAGTCAGGGCCGCGAAAATGAAATAACGGAATCTCCTGATACTTGGGGTGGATGCTGATTCTGGAATAACTCCCACCAGTCTCCAACCTGTATAAGCCACTGTACCCACAATGATCTGACGGTTCTCTCCATTTAGACGATCGGAATAAATACCGTCATCTAAAGCAACAATCTTCTTCTGATTCTCATCTTTAAATCCACGCTGTATCTGAACAGCCTTAGGATGGTAAATGAGATTTCCGTCTCGATCTGCCAGATAAAAATACTGTCCATTTTCCTTATCATTTAACTGCTCCATGACATCTGAGATTATTGAATAATCCAGATCCACCAAAAGAACACCCATCTCTGGCTCTCCCTGGTTGGTAATATCAACTGCTCTACTAACAGAAACTACCCAGTGGTATTTATGAGATGAGTCTTCGAAAAGATTCTGAATATGAGGGGTGGAAAAATGAAGATTTTCAATTTCGGAAGTTGCCTGCAGGAACCATTTTTGCTGAGTTACATTTGGATCTTCCTTCTGCTGAGAAACTGGCTCCGCAGAAATAAGACTTCCGTTCTGATTATAAAGAGCAATAGTGACAACTTCATTCTGATTTGTATCATAAAGAAGACTTAGATCATGAGCAAACTCCTGACTGCCTACTACATGTTCCTGAATAACATTATAGTATGCGGTGTCAGAAATCTGACGAATGTCTTTCAGGTTCCCTTCGAAGTTTCGAGAAGTCTGTTCAATAATCTGCTGGGTATCCAGCACAGAAAGCTGGCTTAAGGAACGAGAATATCTCTGATAAAGAATTACACCAATCAAGATTGCAATAATAAAAGTTACTGTGGACATAGCCACCATGATTGTTGTCTGAATTCCCAGCGAAAAGTAATTTTTTCTATGTAATTGGAAATAATTCTTTATCTTTTTCAAAGTATCTTCCTGCTCTATTTTTTCTATGGGCTTCCCATTTGCCCAGCTATTCTTTTAGCCGACTACCTTTATTGGCCTGGCTGTTTTCTTAACTTACAACTCCTATTTGCCTAAATACTTGGCACGATAACGGGATGGAGAAAGGCCAAAATGCTTTTTAAATACATATGAGAAATAGTTGGCATCCAGATAACCAACATGTTCTGCAATTTCATAATTCTTTTCCTGGGTTTCCACAATACGCTTAGCGGCTTGCTTCATACGATATTCCGTAAGATAAGCGATAAAGGCCTGACCTGTTTCCTTTTTGAAAACAGATGAGAAATAAGAATTGGAAACTCCCAGTTCTGAACAAACCAGATCCAGAGAAAGGTCCGGATCATTGAAACGATTCTGTACCAGCTGTTTCGCCTGAACAATAATGGACTGGAGAGAATTATTTCTTGCATTCTTTAACTGTTCACGAATGGATATGGCAACGGTCATCAGCCAGGTTTTCAGCATACTTTCATCCATCTGCTGAACTTCCTTGTATGGATCCTTTACACCACCAGTGAATTCATCAAAATTCAAATAATTATTAGTACAGAAGCGATACCAGGAACCAACCATTTCCATGGCTGCAAGGTTATACTGATTTACTGTTTTTGCTTCCTGATGAATGGCTTCTACCACTGCATCCACGGACTGACTTACCATTTCTTCACTACCCATGTGAATGGCTTTGAAAAGTTCTGTAAGCTGTGTATGCTCCGAAGTGGATACATCCTGCTCCTCATGAGGTGCGATTTCTGCAATGTTAATAGCGCGTTTTGTACCATAAAGTACACGGTAAGAAACCGCTTCTCTGGCGCCATCGTAGGAGGCAGAAAGATCAGCAAGATTGTCCACCGGACGACCCACACCAGCTGTAACTGTGGCTCCCATCATACGGTCAGCCCATTTGCAGAAACGATCACATTCATCAGTAAGTCTGGTGATATCTGTGGAACTTGGAAGGCCCACAATTAGAACCGTATTTCCAAGGTAAGTGAAAGCTCTACCCTTCCAGTTGTCCAGCATCATGTTTTCAACGCCCTTCTCTACAGAAATACTGAGAAGAAGCGGTGTCATATTTTCTGGTATATGATGTGTGGATGCATGGAATACAACAACAACATTTTCCTTCATGGTCATTTCAATCTGGTAGTCAGAAATGTAAGAATCCAACTCCTGCTCTCTGACACGACCTTCCAAAAGAGAAATAAAGAAATTGGTCTGAAGAAGTGGTAGAGATTCCATATAGTAATTCTGAAGTTTCTGCACATTCACCTGCTCAGCACGTTCCTTATCCAGGCTTTCCTTCAGTCTCTTCAGGGCCTCAGTAAGTTCCTGGGCATTCACAGGCTTTAAAAGGTACTCTTCAATTTCCAAATGAACCGCCTCTTTGGCATATTCAAACTCATCAAAACCAGTAAAGAGAATTACTCTGGTTCCCGGATACTCATCCTTCAAATGACGAGATAATTCCAGGCCATCCATGTATGGCATTTTGATATCTGTAATCACCACGTCCGGCTGATTCTTTTCGCAAAGTTCCAGTGCTTTCACACCATTTTCCGCACTGCCAATTACATCAAAGCCTAAATTTTCCCATTCAATTTTGTTCTGTATCGCATCAATTACTTCTTCCTCATCGTCCACAAGGAGAACTGAATAATTACTCATAAAAATATCCATTCTTTCTTTTCTTACAAATTCATATGCTGATTCCCGCATATAATTTGGCAAATGAACTTGACGTTTCTCTTCCCTTTCGGTGCCAAATTCATTTGCCGAATTACACGAGCTATCCTAGCAGACATACTACTTGTATTATATGATAAATCGCGTATTTTAGCCACTTTTAAGTAGAGCTTTGGCCAACAATACAGAAAGGATGGGAAGGCTACAGCACCGATCCCATCCTTTTTGTGTAATTATATTAAAGGGTTTGATGTTACTAAATTAAGCTTAATGATAACGAATTTCTCCGATTGCTTCGCAATCTCTCGAAATTCTAACAATATTCGTATTCTCGAGAAATTTGCTAACACAAATTTCTCTCCATGCTCATATTGTTCAAAGTCGCAGATTCCGAAATGCTCTTTTGTGCAAGCACAAGAGCATTTCGAATCGCTCCTTTTTTATCATTATTTCTTCTGTACATACTTGAGACAGTCAAGTGTTACAGCGGAAAGGATAATGATACCTTCGAAGATGAACTGAAGGTTTGTATCGATACCAAGGACTGTCAGAGAGTATGTAAGTGCTGTGAAGATCATAACACCAGTTACAACACCGGAAATCTTACCAATACCACCTGTGAATGATACGCCACCTACTACGCAGGCTGCGATTGCGTCCATGTCCCAGCCCTGTCCATAAGCAGCTGAACCTGAACCTACCATTCTCAGACACTCAAGCCAAGAACCGAATCCGTAAAGGATACCAGCAAGGATGAATGCGCTAAGTGTTACCCAGAATACTGAGATACCAGATACAGAAGCAGCTTCTGGGTTACCGCCTACAGCGTAAAGATTCTTACCAAATGTTGTCTTATTCCAGATGAACCATACAACTACAACTGCAACTACAGCCCAGATGATGATTGTTGGGAAGCTGCCCCACTTAGGAATGAACATGGAAGGGATTGTAGCTTCGATAGCACCGAAAGAAACACCCTTTGTTGCATATGTAACAAGACCAAAGATAATCAGCATGTTAGCCATTGTTGAAATGAATGGATGCATCTTAAATCTAGCCATGAAGAAACCAGCGATTGTTGCGAATACTGTTGAAAGGATTACGCATACAATAAGAGCAAGTACAGCACGACCTGCTACAGGAAGACCTGTGAAGTCGAAGATATGTCCAAATACACCACCAGTGTTGATACCCTGGTGCATGATAATTGTTGCTGTAACCATACCCATACCTACCTGACGTCCTACTGAAAGGTCAGTACCAGTTAAGAGGATCAGACCAGCTACACCAAGTGCAAGGAACATACGAGGTGATGCCTGCTGAAGGATATTCAGGACGTTTGCAACTGTAAGCAATGGTGTGTGCTTAACAAGTGGAGTGATGATACAAAGTCCGATGAAGATCAGAAGGATTACGATGTAAAGACCATTCTTCATGAAGAACTGTCCAACATTGAATGTGTACTTGTAGTTCTCCCATCTCTGCTTTCTCTTCTGAGCTGGTGTGAACTTAGACATACGGAGAAGATCGATCAGGTGATACTGATAAGCAAATGCATCATGTCTGCGATCCTTGATCAGCTGAAGCTTAGAATCACAGCTCATCTTAGCATCAAAAAGCTTGTTCTTAAATACATACTTTTCATCCTTGATTTCCTGTGCATCTGAAAGCTTTGCAAGTGCCTGTTCATGCTCTGTCTTTATCTTAGCAACCTGACGATCATAAGCATCAAGTGCTTCAACTTTTTCTGCATCACATGAAGCAGCTACCTTTGAATAATACTCTGATTCAAAGTGAGCTTTTAAGTAGCTCTCTGCATCTGCAACAAGAGATGCGACCTTGTCCTTATTAGAAGCTTCCACTTCCTTAGCCTTTACCATTTCAGCCTTTGCCTTAGCAATGATGTCTGCGCGTTCTTCTTTATCGAAGTTCTTATCAGCCTTAGTTACAGCTATTGTGTTTCTAAGTGAAAGGACCTTATCCGTACCATTTGCGCGGAGTTCATCAATCTGGCTCTGAATTTTCTGTACGTACTCTTCGATTGGTTCGATGAGTTTTGCCTCTTCTTCAACCGAAAGGATTTTATTGTTTGCCATTTGTTTCTTCCTCCAATTACAGATATTTTGCACTGAGCTTTAAGAGCTCTTCCTGATTTGTTTCTTTTGTATTAACAATTCCTGCCAGGTGTCCGTTAGACATAACACCAATTCTATTTGTGATACCAAGGATTTCAGGCATTTCTGATGAAACTACGATTACCGTCTTACCAGCCTTAGCCATCTTGATAATCAGTTCATAGATTTCATACTTAGCACCTACATCGATACCTCTTGTAGGATCATCCATCATGAAGACATTTGGAGAACGCTCCAACCATCTACCGAAGATAACCTTCTGCTGATTACCACCAGAAAGGGCTGTAATCAGATCATCTGGACCCATTGCCTTTGTATGCATGATTCGAAGTTCTTTTGCTGTAGCTCTTACCATCTTATCGTCTGAAAGTGACAGGCCAGCCTTATACTGAGGCAGATTTGCAATTGTTGTATTGAATGTTAAATCGCCCTTAAGGAAAAGACCATTTGCTTTTCTTTCTTCTGTAATGAGTGCGAATCCATGATCCATCGCATCTCTAGGAGAATTAAAGTTACACAACTTGCCGTTGTAATATACACGACCTGCTGCTCTGGTACGAATACCAAAGATTGTTTCCAGGAGTTCTGTACGACCAGCGCCTACAAGTCCATATAAACCGAAGATTTCACCCTTCTTAACATCGAATGTGATGTCCTGAAGATTTGGCTTATACTTTGTAGAAAGATGCTGAATTGAAAGCATTGTATCGCCTGGTTCGTTATCAACTGGTGGGAAACGATTATCCAGTGAACGACCTACCATCGCAGAGATGAGTTCGTTCATGTTTGTATCCTTGCAGTCCTTTGTCATAACAAGGGAACCATCACGAAGTACGGATACCTGATCACAGATATCAAAAATCTCATCCATCTTATGTGAGATGTAAATGAGAGAAATGCCTTCCGCTCTGAGCTTACGCATCATGCTGAACAGCTTTGCTACCTCTGGTGCAGTCAGAGAAGATGTTGGTTCATCGAGTACGATGATCTTAGAGTTGTATGAAATAGCCTTAGCAATTTCGCACATCTGTCTCTGTGAAACCGACATATTTCGCATTGGCTGTGTAAGGTTTACGGTAATTCCAAGCTTTCTGAATAAATCAGAAGCTTCCTTCTTCATTCTTCTCTCATCGATAAGACCTGCATTCGTTGGGTATCTTCCAAGGAAGAGATTATCAACTACGCTTCTCTCAAGACACTGGTTTAGTTCCTGATGAACCATGGCAATACCATTTTCCAGCGCATCCTTAGGACCTGAGAAGTTTACTTCCTTTCCATCAAGAATGATTATTCCTTCGTCTTTCTGGTATGTACCAAAGAGACATTTCATCATTGTCGATTTTCCGGCACCATTTTCACCCATCAGACCCATGATAGAGCCTTCCTTCACATCAAGACTTATGTGGTTCAGAACTCTGTTTCGGCCGAAGGACTTACTCATGCCTCGAATCGATAAGATTGTTTTCTTATCTTCTGCCATATTACTTACACTCCCTAACGTTTTTTCAAAAAAGGTGGGTTGCCAGGGTAGATCCTGACAACCCGCCTGGGATACTAACTTATTGTGTTACTTATTAGACAAATTACTGATTCAGGATAGATGTGTATGAAGCAGCGTTATCTGTCTTAACCATGTTGATTGCGAATGCATCGTACTGGCTTGGGTTACCAAGTCTGTTTGTGATGTTAGATTCTGTCTGTCCATCACCACCGATGTATTCAACATCAAGGTTCATTAAATCATCGTAGTTCTCAAGAAGTGGCTGGTATGTAGCTGAAAGGAAGTTATCACCAGCGTTGTAGATGTCAAGCCATACCTTCTTGCTTGGGCTTGTTGAAGCATCAAGCTGATTTGCTACTGGAGCGTAAGGCTTTGTAGCATCTGTGAAATCCTGATAGTTGTCAGCTGTTACTGCAAGGTTCAGAGCGTAGTATGAACGTGTTTCAGCGTCATATCTGTAATCTTCGCCTTCCTTAAGTACGTTACCAGCTGCATCAGCTGTACCGATACCTGTATCGATGTCAACACCATCAAGTGCGTTTCTAAGTACACGAAGTGTCAGGTAAGCCTGAACGTCAGCGTGCTGAGAAATTGTTCCTGAGTAACCATCTGCGATAGCTGCAACTGCATCTGAGTTAGCATCGTAACCAAATGTTGGAACCTTGTTTTCCTTTGACCATGCGTTGAACATAGCCATACCCATACCATCGTTGTTTGAAACAACTACATCGATCTGATCGCCGAATGAAGCTGTCCATGTTCCGATTGTGTTACCAGCTGTAGCTGCATCCCATGTAGCACCAGCTGAGTTCTTCATCTCGTGTGAAGCAAGCTCACGAATTTTGTATGTCTTGCCATCAATTTCAAGTGTTGCATCCTGTACTACTGAAGCAGAACCATCTGTGTTTGTTTCAGCTGGAGTTGAATCAACGTCGCCGTCCTTTTCAACACCTGTTCCAAGAGCCTTACGAACACCTCTTGTACGAGCGATGGAATCGTTGTGTCCGATATCACCGATTGCAAGTACGTAACCAATAACACCATCACCGTTACGATCGATTGTGTCTGCATTAGCCTTGATGTAATCAAGTACCATTTCACCCTGAAGGTCAGCACCCTGGTTTGCGTCGAAACCTACATAGTAAGTTTTGTCGTTGTATGTAAGTGCTCCCATATCAAGCTCACCAGTTGATGAGTTTGAAGGCTGGCGGTTAAACCATACGAGTGGCTTCTGTGAATTCTCACTACCGCTGTTGTTAGATGTTGTAACTGCTGTAGAAGCTGTACCTGCTGATGCGTCAGCTGCCTCTGAAGCTGCCTCTGTTGAGCCACCGTTGCCACATGCAACAAGTGAAAGTGAAAGTGCTGCAACTGCCATTACGGAAGCTGCCTTCTTGCCAAAATTCTTTTTCATTTTGAACCCTCCTGAAAATTTTTGTAATTCCTTATAGGATTACGCGCATTTCTTTTTACAAATGCATTATAAAAAATGGGGTAGTTGAAAAATATAGAATTTTTTTAGGCGTTTATACAAAATTTTTCAAAAAATGGTAAAAAATAGCTATGAATATTAAAATTTGGTCATTTTTGAACTTTTTACCTATCCAATTTATATAAAAAATTTAAGAAAATATCTTTTTTTCTCATCAAACTGTACAGCACTAATGTAAATTTTGCACAAGTCATCGTAATATTTCACAATCCCTGCAAATGAGATTTGCGCGTATTTTACGGGCTTTTTAGCCACTTTTTCCTAAAAAAGCAAGAATTTTCAAGCAAAATAAAAAGGGTATGTGCAAAATGCACATACCCTAAAATTTTCTAGAATTTTTAGAAGCATCTTCTACTGCAAATTAAAACCAATCTTAATCTTTCCTGGTTCATTCAACTGCTTCTTATCCGTTTCAGCTGCCTGCTCAAAGTCAGATGCTGTAAGAATACGGCGATCGCCATTGCTACTGAAATCTCTTCTAAGGATTGCCTTACTCCAGGTTTTCTCGTAAAGATTACGAACATATCTGGCATTGGAGAATTCCTTTGACTTCAGGAATTCGTCGGAAAGACCCTCAAAGTACTTTTCTACACCTTCCTTTAAGCTCTCATCTGCCTCAAAACCATCATTGGTCATCATTCTATAGAAAATAGAGATGAGTTCATCCCTGGTGAAGTTAGGGAAATTGATGGTATATGGAATTCTGCTTTCCAAACCATGATTCAGTTTCAGCAGATTCTTCATATCATCCTGATAGCCGGCCATAATAACCAGCATATCATCCCTGTGATTTTCCATCTGGGCAATCAGCATATCCATGGCTTCCTTGGCAAAACCGCTAAGGGAACCGTCTATAGTCATCTCTGCATTGTCCGCAATGGCATAGGCCTCATCGATGAAAAGAACAGAGCCATAGGCATCTCTACAGATTCCTGCAGTCTTTGGTGCAGTATGGCCAACATACTGTCCAATGAAATCTCCGCCTGCATGTTCAATGAAGTAACCTTTGGAAAGCAAGCCTGCATCTTTAAACATCTCACCAATGATACGGGCAATGGTGGTCTTACCGGTTCCCGGATTACCCAGGAACTGCATATGCATGGATGGTGCTTTAATAGAGGAATTCTGCTTAGCAAAACGAATCTGCTGCATAATTTCCATAATCTGCTGCTTGATTGACTGCATACCAATTAACGCATCCAGCTGCTGCTCTGGTGTCTGATCCAGAAGTTTCATATGGGTAAGTCCCTTCATATCCCTTTCGGTAATACGAAGATCTTCTCCACTAGTACGAACCTTAAGCAGCATCATTTCATCAGCAATCTTCTTTGCTGTATCAATTCCATAGAAGTGTCCATCGGACTTCTCCTCACGAAGTCTGTTCTGGAATACCTTCCAGGCACCGTCGGTGGCCGTGTAATTGTATTCAGCAATTTCTTCATTGGCCAACTCCTGCAGCTCTGCAGCAGACTGTGGCACAAAGGCAATGGTTTCAACGGAAAATACATCCGAAAGTGCTTCCTGAATTTCTCGAAGAGAATTTTTCTCAAGGTAGGGTACCTTGAAAACATAAATCTTATTTCTCTTCATACCCTCCAGATGTCTCAGGAAGGATCTGAATTCCGGTGTATTTAAAGAGCTGGCCCACTTGGAAATATCCAGAGCAACCAGAGCATTATCCACCTTGGACAATCCCTCTTCATACTGGGAAAGCATAAGTTCTTCTCTCTGATCATATCGCATCTCAATTTCAAAGCCACCCTTCAGGTTGGCCAGGCCTTCACTGACAAAGAGACGACACATGCGATTCAGGGCCGTTGAAAATCCAGCACCTGGTTCAATAGAAAAGAGATAGCATCTACGCATAAAGACTGGTTCCAGCTTGTGCTTTTTCAGAACTTCTGCCTTTTCATGTACACGGTCACAGAACGCAATGAACTGCACCGCTCCCTTCATATTGTGAATTTCTTCTAATACATCTTCTGGGCTTTCCTCTTTCTGCTCCTCTTCTTCCAGGGACCCTTCCCCCTCTTCATCTTCCTCATCCACGTTTTCAATAATTCTTACTTCGCAGATATCGGAAATGGCACTTGGGTCCGCGCTGTAATTAATGGCCAGCACTCGGGTCACTTCCTGAAAAACCTTGGTAAGAAATTTCTCCAGTTCCTCCTGGCTTTCAATTCCCTCCACAGATAATTCGATCTGTGTGAAGTCACTTACAATCTTCTTTATATGATTATTCGGAAAGTTCTGTTCCAAATCATCATGAATTGCCTGTGCCGGTAATGCCTTGGAACGATCCTGTCGCATAACCCACTCCGGTGCAAGCTGGATAATAATTTTCTTCATAGTAGCCTCACCTCACATTCTAGTGTCTTAGAATATTTTATCCTTGCTGTCTAAGCTATACAATCTATTTCTAGTTGAATCTCCCACTTCTATATATCTAGATGCAAATTCATATGCAAAACTCATTTGCAAAGCTCATATGCAAAGTTCATTTGCAAAATTCATCTGGGAAAAACCATGCAAATGGACTGCGCTTATTTTCCAAAGTCCACAAGAATACTCTGCATGTTACCTGGCTGAAAGCTGTCAAAAATTCGAACTTCACAATTCTTTGGCTTTGGTCTCCACATGAGGCCATTTCGTCTTTCTGCCAAACAACCAGACAGGGCTCTAATGATGCCACCATGACAGGTCACCAGAACATTTTCATAATTCTTTTCCCGGCAAAGATCCTTTAAGTCCATGACGAAGGACTGACTCCGCTCCCGCATGGATGCAATGCTTTCCACTGTGTCTGGTGCCGGGAATACTTCCGGTAAAGCCCAATAGAGAGTCATGGCCGCCCCCATCTTGGTATAGGGTCTCTGCTCATACTTTCCAAAATCCGTTTCCATAATTCGGTCATCGATTTGAATCTCGTCCCGAGAAAAGCCTGAGATAATGGAGGCTGTTTCAATGGCACGGTCCAGAGGACTTGCGAATACAGCGTCAAAGGTTACTTCTCCATACTCTCTGGCAATAGCCTTTCTCACCACACCAGCCTGCCAGCGTCCTGTTTCGTTCAGGGGCACATCACTTCTACCCTGCATTCGCTTATTTTTATTTAAATCTGTTTCGCCATGGCGAGCCAGCCATATTCTCATAAATCATCTCCCTCACTACCCTTACGGATAGCGCTTTCTCCAAATTTATTTTTAATCAGGGCCGTCATACGGTCCAGTTTTTCTTTCTTCTCTTTTTTCTCGGCATCATTCTTCGCCTGGTTCAGTGCCTCCAGCAAAGTCATTTGCTTATAGGAACCATCGGAAAGACTGGATGCCACAACAGCAATGAGGCGAACTGATTTTCCTTCCTGAAACATGCCGTCTTTGCCGCAAAGAATTTCCTCAAAGAGCCTCCTTGCAAAAGGATAGATTTCCTCCTTGCTCTGCACAGGATCCGGACATTTGGTCTGAATGGAATGTCTTTTAAAATCATCCGTCTTTACACTGACTCCAATGGTCTCTGCATAGAGGCCCTGCTTAGCCAGTCGTCCAGACACCTTTGTGGTAAGATAATCCAACATTTTTAGACCATCTGTCTTCCAGTTCTTTTCTGTAATATCCTCCCTAGTGGTGTACTCGTTACTAACGGACTTCACGTCCCGGGCTTCATCCGAAACCGGACTATCTGACTTGCCATTGGCCGCCTGATAAATATAAGTACCCGCTGCATCCCCCAGAAGACCTCTTAAAAAGTGAGGGTCTGTGTGAGATGCTTCTCCAATGGTACGAATTCCTACGCGAATGAGTTTTTCTGCCGTCTTACTACCACACCCGAAGAGGTCTCCTATAGGAAGTGGCCACATTTTTTCGGCAATCTCATTTGGAAAAAGAGTATGAACCTTATCCGGCTTTTCAAAGTCAGATGCCATTTTTGCCAGTAGTTTATTGCAGGAAATTCCCACATTTATGGTAAAGCCAAGTCTGGTCTTTACCTCATCTGCTATTTGTCTGGCAATCACCCTGGGGTCACCTTCCAGTCCTGTCATATCCATAAAGGCTTCATCAATAGATACCTGTTCCACCACCTTGGCGTGGGACTTCAGGATTTTGATAAAGGCTTGCGAATACTCCCTATACATCTGGTAGTCCGACTGTACCAGTACAAGACTTGGACAAAGTTCCAGCGCCCGCATCACTGGCATGGCGGTTACAATGCCATACTTCTTTGCTGGAATGGATTTTGCAGTAATAATGCCATGGCGGGTAGACACATCTCCTCCCACGGCAGAAGGTATGGTTCTAAGATCCACGCTATCTGGATTTTCCTTCAGAGCGTGCACTGCGCTCCAAGAAAGAAAAGCAGAATTCACGTCTGCATGAAAAACTACACGACTCATGAATTCTGCCCTCCTGTTCATTTTCTTAATTTTTACTCACGACCCTGATCACGAGATTGCGTCGACGTTTTTATTTATTCCTCTTAAGTATACCCTCTTTTCCTAATAAATAAACTACCAAGTCTTACCGTCGAAGTCGCTACCACCTTCTCCGTCGCTACCATTCTCGCCAGATTCCTGCTCGGAAGCTTCCTGTTCCTTCTGGTTCGCCTTGTCCTGAGCGTCCTGCTGCTCCTTGCCAGCCTCCTGCTGTCTTTCCTCTAACTCATCCTGCAGATCTTTTTCACGCTGGGTTGGCTGCTTATCGTTCTGACTCTCGCTGGAACCCTTATCCTTATTATCCTGACTATCCTGATTCTGATCATTATTTTGATCATCATTGGAATCCCCAGAATTCTCCTTGGCCTGCTCCAGCTGGTCAATCATTTGATCAATTTCTTTCTTAAGCTGTTCCGCTTCCTTACTATGACCATTCCAACTATCCTTTGCTGGTTCTGCACACCCCTTGGCTGTGAGAATATTTCTGGCAGCCTGCAACTGCATAATGGCTGCATCCACATCCTTGGATGACTTTAAAGATTCAAAATCAATTTTCTTAATCATGGCAAGAGCAAGATTGACACGAATGGAACATTCCTTTTTCTTTGGAACCCACTGATTCAGTGCCTTCTTATAACTTGCAATGGCCTCATCATATTTCTCATCTTTATAGTACATGTTTCCCAGGTTGTAATACGGAACATAGCCCTCAGGAAAGTTCAGTCTTGTAAGGCGCTCTTCTTTCTCTGCTTCATAATCTCCGGCCTGAGTTGCCTCAATAAATTTCGCATTTGTGATATGACGATAAAGAAGAAATGCACCAAGTAGAATCAGGAGAACTGCCACAATATCCAGAATAATCATCTGTTTTCTGCGTCTCTTATATTTTTCATCATTTTTCTTCCGATCATCCACATGCTTCTTTAAGCGATTCTGATAAATGGAAGCATACTTCTTCTTTTCTTCCGGAGAAAGAGAATTATCATATTTACTTGTTGAATTTTCTTTTGCCATATTATAGTTTCTTCTTTCGAATTACGACTCCTGCTTCAAAAAGGAGAAGAAGGATTAAAAATGGTAAATAGTAATAGTAAGTATCATCATAGGAAACTGCATCAGACTTACCCATACTTACTGTGGAGCCTGCCTTAATAGCCTCAATCAGATATGAAATATTATCTGTAGACTCCAGATGGATATAATCCACATCCAGGTCATCTGCAATTGCCTTCAGATTTTCCTCATCCAGTTTGGATACCGCATCTTTTCCTGTGTTTGGATCCTTTACATAGTCGCCATACTTATACTGCATCTTGGCACCCTCAGTGGAACCAACACCGATTACCGCTCCACCATCCACATACTTTTCCAATTCCGCAAAGGACTGTCTTTCACTACCATCTGTGATTTCTCCATCGCTGATAAAGAAAAGAATCGTCTTACGTCCATCCTTCTTACTAGAGGACTGAAGCAACATCTTTAAATCCTCCAGGCATACATTCGGATTGGAACCTCTTGCATACTCCTTGGCTGGCTGATTAATCGTTGTGAGAGCATCCGATACACTGGTGGCATCTTCTGTAAATGGTGCCAGAATCTGGGAACGATTATCAAAACGCACCAGTGCAAAGCTGGAACCTGTCAGTTCCTTTATGGTCTCGTCGCAGACATCTGTTGCCCCTTTCAAACGAGTCTGCCCATCTTCGTAGTCGTCCGCCCACATACTTACTGTGGTATCGATTGCAAATAGGATGTCCGTGTTTTTCAACTCCACATCCATATCATAATGCTCTGTCATGATTCGAAGATTAATCATAAAGATCAGCCCCAGAATCAAAAGGATTCTTAAAATACTAAGTGCCTTTTTCCACCAGTCATCGTGCTTAACAATAACAACATATACTCCACCCAGAAACAGGAGTCCCAGCACTATGGCCGCAACTGGAATTGGAATGATTGGTTGTATCTTCATCGCCTAATCACCCCCATAACAAAGAATAGGGAAATGGAAATCAGTAGGATAATAGTCCATACTTCAGGCTGGTCAACTTCCTGCTTTACCACCAGGGCTGCCACTTCCTTTGCTTCCTCATTTTCGATTTTTTGAACAATATCTTCTACAGAAAGATTTTCACTCTGCTTATAGATTTTACCGCCTGTCTTTTCCACAGCATCCTTGAAATCACTATAAACAGAATCATAATTCTTGGTATTCATCCAGCTATAAGAATCTGTATTGGGGAAAATACCGAAAATCTTTACTTCGTATTTCTTACAAAGGTCAGAAGCTTCATCCAATTGTACAATTGGTTTTTCCAGCGCTTCCTGACAATTATCTGTAGGCATAAGAATTAATCTAGTTCTTGCCTCATCATCCAACTTGGGGAAATTATAGAGACAGGAAGCAAGTCCTACACCCACCAGACTGGATCCCAGTCTGGTATTGTTTACCAGAGTACCTGCATCAAATTCTTCCAACTCTTCTTCTAGTTCCTTGTATCGATCCATGTCTTCTGGTTCCAGATAATACTTGTCTCCAAATTCATCCATATATTCCTTCTGAACATCAAAGTATTCTTTCAATTTATCCAGACGGTCCAGAACGAATTCATAGTCATCTGTCATGGGAACATAAAGGACGGATGATGTGTTGTAAATGGTAATTCCGAATCGATCACCATCCAGATTGGAAACAACATCCTTCAGACTCTGTACCAGTTCTGAGTTTAAATCGCAGAGAGAATAGGATACATCCATACAAAGGAAAATATCTCTCTTCTTCTCTCCCTTATTCACTGTTTCAATTTCGTAGGGACGAGCAGCAAGAAGGAAGGAAGAAATAAGGCTTAGAACCAGAGCTGCCTCCAGTACAATGGTAACTACAAGATTAAAAATTCTTTTCTTGCGATAGCCTGGAAGCTTGCGGGCATAAGAAGCGTTGGCAACTCTTACGCCACCCTTATATTCATGTTTTCTTTTAACGATGTGAAAAAGAACCAGAAGGATGATAGCCAGAGGCAGTCCAATTTCAAGCATCAATGGATACTTTAAAGCCATCCTAACATCACACTCCTTGTCTTATGATATGAAAGCTTAATATCATAAAGTGTATCTCTTGAAAATTCTGGCACATAATATTCCCTTACCAGATTGGTCAGGTTTGGCATACCAATCTTTTCAATCTCTGACAGAGAATATTTATCCACGGACACACCTGTGGCATCTTTTACAAATGTTCTGATGACACGGCTCATGGCAAGATAGCCCTGACGAATGGTGATTCGCTGATTCACCACATCATCATACACCTGATCCAGTTCTCTTAATCCCCGCTCCTTAATTTGAGCCAGAGTCTCTGCTTCCGGCTTCTTAATCTTAATTGGCTTATCCAGTTTCGATCTGTAATTACGAATCCGAAAGAAAGCCTGAAGAAAAATTGCCACCAAAATAAAAAGAAGAGCCAGAATTACCCAGAGGATCATGAACTGATATGAATCTTGTAAATTTACACTAGTTTGCATTTCTGTGTTTTTCAAGCAGCTGAACCAGATCTGGAATCAGCTCCCCCTCCTTCCGGACAATCTGTAAACTCATCCTGTATTTTTTCATTTCATGTTCGGCTTGTCTTAAGATGGCAAGTCTTGCCTGATACTCTTCCTCCAGAAATGCATTATTGTTTCCGGTAAGAATTTCCTCATACTTACCAGTCTCAATATCAAAGGCATTCCGGAATAAATAGGCATCATCCAGATCAATAAACATGACATCTGCATGGGCAGATAATTCCTTCAGCACGCGACGATTCAAATTAGCAATGCCATCAATATCTGTGATTACGAAAATAATCATCTGACGGTGTATGCGGTCAGTAACATACTGGAGCATCTCATTTAAAGAATGGGAAGATTCCTTTTCCACATTTCTTTGATACTCCGAAAGCAGGGTTTCAAAATGCTGGATACCAGATGAAAACCCCTGATAGGCATAGGACTTTCCCTGCTGACAGATCAGGGCATAATCATCACCATGCTGATCCACAAGATACATCAGGGCACCTGCGGTAATCATGGCAAGTCCTGTCTTATCCTCACCACTGGACAAATCCGCCTGCATCTTCTTTCCTGCGTCACAAACAAATAAAACATTATTCTTTTTATGGGCCATATAGGTACGAACCAAAGTTTTTCCTGCACGGGAGGATGACTTCCAATCTATATCTCTGACATTATCTCCATACACATATTCACGGAGTTCATCAAAGTCCATGCTTCGTCCCCGATAAATGGAACGAGCCTCCCCTTCCAGAAGGTTTGATGTCTTACGGTTCGTCTCAATTAAAAGTTGTGCCTTTAATCTTGCAAGCTTGGCAAAATCAGGCCTTCTTGTTTTTTCCAAAGTGAAATCCTCTTTTGTTTAGTAGACGAATCTATTGAAAGAGCCCCGCCAAATGCATTTGCCGAGGTCTCTGCTTTCTATTTGATTTATGGGGTTGGGATTTTGCCAAGAATGGCATCGATGATTGCTTCTACAGAAACATCATCTGCAACTGCTGCGTAGTTCAGCTCAATTCTGTGACGAAGTACGGAATGCGCAATACCCTTTACATCATCTGGAGTTACGTAGGTTCTTCCCTGCATAAGTGCACTTGCCTTTGACAGTTTCATAAAGGCAATGGAAGCACGAGGTGAAGCCCCCATACGAACATAGCCACGAAGTTCTGTTGGCAGTTCTGTATCTGCATGACGTGTGGCATCTACCAGATAGGAAATGTACTGCTTCATGGAATGATCCATGTAGACTTTCTCTGCTGTAACCTGCATCTCATCAATATCCTTGATGGTAAGCACTGCAGGCTTTTTCTTCATAGAACCAGATTCGATACGATCGAGAATTTCTGTCTCTTCTTCTGGTGTTGGATAGGTAAGAAGTTCCTTCATGATGAAACGGTCAGTCTGGGCTTCAGAAAGTGGATAAGTTCCTTCCTGTTCAATAGGATTTTCTGTAGCAATAACCATGAATACATCATCAGGCATCTTATAAGTAGTACCACCAATTGTTACCTGCATTTCCTGCATGGCTTCCAGCATGGCAGACTGTGTTTTTGCAGAGGAACGGTTAACTTCATCCAAAAGAACAAAGTTTGCAAAAACCGGGCCAAATGTGGTATCGAACTTTCCTGTCTGTGCATTATAAACTTCTGTACCTACGATATCACTTGGTAATAAATCTGGAGTACACTGAATACGTGAAAATGAACCGAAAACAGCATCTGCAATTGTCTTGGCAGCTGTTGTCTTGGCAAGACCCGGAACAGACTCAATTAAAATATGTCCGTCAGCCAGTAAAGAGGAAACCAGGGCAAACTTTAATTTGCTCTGTCCTACAACGATGGAATCATAATAATCAGAAAGCTTCTTCAGCTTTTCCTGTGCAACCTGAAACTCTTCATCAGAAATCTGACTTTTGTTCTGCATACCCTAAACCTTCCTTCTCTTCAGTTTCTGTCTTCCTGGGATCTTTCCCCTGAAAACCCGTGAATCATTATATTATGTAATCGTGAACATTCTTCTACAAATTTGTGATGAATGGTTCACAAAATCACTCAAATATTATCAATATTTCTAAATTATTTACTCCGTCTTAATTGTGGAATACTTGGCAGGAAAATATTCTGCGATTCTTTCACGCTGCATATTTTCACCAATTACAATTAATACTTCCTGGCCTTCCGAAATTTCTCTCACATCCATACCTAGACTGGTGGCATTCACTTCTAACCACTTGCCCTGATCATCTGTAAGGAAGCCCTTTACACGCATAACTTTTCCGCAGGAAGTATCCTTAAAAACTTCCTGAATTTTTTCTTTTAATTCATCAATTCCAAGATGCAAATGCATAAAGAATAAGGATTCAAATGCATTATCGTCCATGGAAAATGTTTTCTCGAAGGACCACTGGGCACTTCCGGACTTTGCAATACTTGCAAAATCATCCGGGCTAAACTCCCAGAGATTCTTACAGGTAACCTTACCCAGACTACCGATTTCCGGCGTCTCAAAAACTCTCTTGCATTTCACAGAAGCTAAAGCCCTGTTCATATGGGCAATACATCTTTCCACTGTACTTTGATCCACTTCTTCCGAATGGCTGAGAATTACTCTTCCCGCATTGGCCACCTGACTGGCCAGAAGAAAATCTGCTTCTGGTGAAAGATTCTCTTCCAGATCCGCCTTCACCACGGTAAGTACATTTGCAATCTGATAGAAACGCTCCAGCGTATCTTCATGCATAATGTCGAAAAACTCGTCCACATCAAAAATTCCAGATGGTTCGATGACCACTCTGTTAAATCCCAGCATAGCTATGGTAATCAGCTTAGTCCGGAATCTTCTAATATGGCAGTCGTAATCTGTACCGCCGGCCACCATTTCAATGCTGCACTTATCACTCTTTAAATCAGCCAGCAACATGGTATCCACATTGATGGCGCCATAATCGTTCTCCAGAATGCAGACCTTTTCCCCTGCGACTTCTGTAAGATATTTTACATATTCCCGGATAAATGTCGTTTTTCCCGAGCCCAAAAATCCTGTAATTAAATCGACCTTAACCAAGTACTTTCCTCATTTCTATTTCTGATTTATCTATTTTTGAATTTTCTATTCCATCCCTGCAAATGAACTGCGCATATCATTTGGAAATATTCCAATAATTTGCTTTTGCTAAATGGATTTTGCAAGGCAGACAATCATCTGCCGAAGGGCCTCTATATAATTGTGGAAGCTCATCTTATAAGCTTCTACCCCCATATCACTGTGCATATCAAAGTCGCCCTCTGTGTTAACCGGCAGGCAGAAACTCATGGTGTCCACATCACATTCCGCGTAATCCCAGGATTCGTCCGGCCAGGAAAAACCTGGAAGCCGCACATCATCCTCCAGATAATCCGGATAAGCCCCTTCCCTCTTGGGAACAAAGCGCCAGATATAATCGGACCGCATGGCAGCCTTGATGATTTTCTTCTCCAGGGGCTTTTTCACAGCCATATTCTCTATGGTAAAGTCTGCAGCATCCTGCCAGCCTTCACTGGTTACATCTAAAACAAGGGCAAAGTATTTCCGCTCATGCTTAATCAAATATCGGTTGGTCTGATAAGCACCTGCAGAGTCTTCCTCTTCATCCCCCGTAAAGGATATCAGAACATTATCCGGCAAGAGGCCTTTTCGCATTAAAACAAGCAGGGCGGCATTGGTAATGGAATTATCAAATGTACCCCGAAGCTTCATGGGATCCGAATCCTCTGTGAAGCATTTCGTAATATGCTCCTGGCCTTTGTTCTTACAATCAATATGGCTGGAAACCAGAAGTACCTTTTTAGGCAAATCAGAAAAATGCCTCTTTTTCATATAAAGAAGAAAAAGACCTTCCTTGTTTCTTTGTCTGTAAGGAGTGTCTTCCAACAAATCTTCTATTGCATGAAGACGATCCTGCTGCACAAAACGCCTGCCATTATCATAGCAGAGCGTATTCACGACTTTTAGAATATCTATTTCCGAATTCCAAAGTCTTGCATAATAATCAATACCCATTTACACCTTCACTTTGAACCAAATCACATACTTTTCAATTATACAATACTTCTGAACAGAATACCTTAGGAATCCCATTCTAAAAGTAAAACCGCTCTCAAAGTTCCCCTTGAGAGCGGCTGATAGTTTCCATTAAATCAAACTTATTTCTTCTTTGACTTCTTTGGCTTTGTATTTACCTTTTCCTTAAGAGCTGAACCAGCTTTGAACTTAGGTGTCTTAGCAGCCTTGATCTTGATTGTTGCACCTGTCTGAGGATTACGACCAGTTCTTGCTGAACGCTCACCTACTTCAAATGTACCAAAGCCGATAAGCTGAACCTTCTCACCCTTCTGCATCTCGTCTGATACTACGTTTACAAATGCCTTTACAGCTGCCTCTGCATCCTTCTTTGAAAGGCCAGCTTCTTCTGCGATTGCAGCAACTAATTCTGTCTTGTTCATGTCTACCCCTTTCACTCGTTAAGAGTTAATAATTATCTACTACGGATTTGATTATATGCTGAATAAGCCCTTTTAGCAAGCAAATTAGGCGATTATAAGGCCTATTTCTGCAAACGAAGCAAAAAATATTAACAAAATTGTCACAATTTCGGGGATTTTGTAGCATTTCAGCCAAAAGCCAGTGTTTAAGGGACTTAGAGGGTCCTCATAAACACTTAAGCTACATCGTCATCTTTGTGATTAAAATCTGCGATATACTTCACAAATTCTTTACCAGGAATTGCCTTTGAGAAGTAGAAGCCCTGCAGGTAATGACAACCTAATTTTGTCAGTCCATCTACCATTTTTTTTGTCTCAACGCCCTCACAAACAATATGATAACCACGATTCTTAAACATGGAAATCAGGTCTGTCAGTACATCATTTTTGTGACCAAAGTAAGCCCAGACAATAGACTTATCAATTTTAATGATATGGAATGGCAATTCAAAAATACTAATCAAATTTGAATAACCTGTTCCATAGTCGTCCATGGAGAAGGAAACACCATCCTGCTTAAGCTTTGCAATCTGAGCAGAAATCAGTTCCATATTCTCCGTTGCCGTTTCTGTAATTTCCAGATTAATCTGGGAAGACGGAATCTGATACTTCTCAGCAATCTTCATCAATTGTCCAGCTAAAAGCGGATTTCTACACTGAATTGGTGAAAGGTTTATTTCAACATATTCCAAACCATATTGGGTGATATCATTCTCATGCATGAAGGAACATACCTTTTCAAAGATCTGTTCACCCAGCTTGATAATATCTCCACTCTGTTCTGCAATCTGAATAAATTCATCTGGAGAAATGAATCCATATTTTTCACTATGTAAACGAGCCAGGGCCTCCGCAGAAATGATTTTTCCTTTTTCAGTTGAATAAATTGGCTGGTAATATACTTCGATGGAATTGTCTGCAATTACCCGCTCCACTTCCTTCTCAATGTCTGCATTGCGACGCATACGCTTCATATGCTCATCATCAATTACATAGATTTCACTTGACGCATCGGCATCCGCCATCATGATCATTCGACTCACATGATCGGTTACTGCTCTTTCGGATGAAAACTTAATATTGGATGGAACCACATTCAGGTAAGCCTTAATGTTAATGGAGGAATCACAATTCTTTCCATCGTCCCATGGCATTTTAAAACGCTCTCTGATTTTTTCAGCATCCTCCATTGGATTCTTTCCCATTGGATAGAGAAGAACAAATCTACCTCGTGTCAGATAAAAAGGCACAGCATCTGGGAATTCCTTCTGCAGATAATGGGAAATACTTATTTTTACATGATTTACAATATCTCCACCATATGCAGAACGAATGCTTTCATAGTTAAAAATATCAAAGCAAATCAGGGAGAATAGTCTCTTTGTCAGGAAGGTCTCATGTAACATAGACTCAAATCCCATAACATTGAAAAGCTTTGTTTCTGCATCTCTAAAGTTTTCAGGATTCTGACGAACAAGATACAGTGCCAAAAGTCCAAGCATGGTAAACACATTCATAATCATAGACTTTGGATGGTAATATCTAATAATACAACCAACAAATAGAATCAAACTGAACCAATAGATACACCATCTTTGTGATGCTGGAATTGATTTTCTATGCGCACCCACCAGGATGATACAGAAAGCTCCATATACAAAGGTAATCATGTAATAGATAAAATATCCTGGTCCATAACAGTAGTTTCCCATTTCATCAAAATAGAAAACAAATTTTGTTGCTGGTGTCAGCAGATATGTAATCATAGTGATGAACATAGGAAGATACAGAAGCAAATAACTTGGCTTCAAACGAACGGTGTCCATCATACACATGGATTTTACATAATGAAATACAAGCATAACCATAAAGCAATAGCTCATGAAGTATACAAGAACTATGCCTGAAGCTGCCTGCTCAGAAATTCGATCTACATTTACAATAGCCATAGATGAAGCCATGTTTGCAAGGCAGCATGCGGCCTGGGTAAATAGTAGTAAATGAAAGTAACGATTATGCCTTGTTGGCAGATACCTTAGATTGGAATAGAAAATCAAAAGTATGGTCGTTACTAAAAATGAGATTAAAGCAAATTGGTATTGCCAGCCCATCTTTTCCCCTCCAGATAGGCCCCTTTCGGAACCTACTTCCTCTTGTCATAGATATCTGAAAGTCCCTGAATGAATGCCTTCATATCTTCTACTACCTTGTCTGGTCCTGAAATCTTTACTCCACTTCCCAAAGCTGCAATCCAGCCAAGGAAATGTGCACTAACATTCACATCAACTCTGGTTTCAAAGTGTTCTTCATCAACTTTCATGATTGGAATATCTTTTCCAAATCGATCAACTAAAATATTGATCATTCTATTCTCACAGGTAAGAACCACCCTTTCATCCTGGCCATCAAACATGCTAAATCTCTGTAAGGTATACTTGGCCTTATCCTGCTTTTTGAACTCTTTTTCGCCCAGGCTCATCTCATCCAACATTTGTGTATTACGCATTTTATCTACACGATAATGCTTGAGAATTTTAGCTTCATCATCATAGGCAACCAGATAATACTTCTCATCATCCCATACAAGTGCCCATGGACTTACAGTAATCCATGCACCGTCATGACTGTATTCTGGCTTCTTATCCAGATTCCATCTAAAATAATGAAAACGCATTTGTCTCTTCTTAACGATGGCATTCTGAATAACGTCTACGACTGTGTAAATACTTTCATTCATGCTCTTAATACGTCCTGCCACAATAATCTGATGACGCATGAAATCTGCCTGGTACTTACTTGTCTGATGTTCCAATTTTTCTATTAACTCACGGGATTTTTTTTCAGTGATGAAACGAGATGACAGAATTGCATCCACAAGAAGTTTCAGTTCAGGTTCTTCAAACTCCCTGTTTTTCACATAGTAATATGTATTTCTGCCACGTTTTTCCTGACGGATATCAATACCAAATTCCTGCAGGCAATCAATATCATCATAGACGGACTTTCTCTTTGCTATCAGTCCATATTCTTCTAATCTGGCAAGGATTTCTGGCATAGTAAGGGCATGATCAGCGTCTGTTTCCTCCAGCATAATCTTCGCAAGATAAAGAGTTTTTCCCTTTTGTTTACCTTCTCGCACTTTACATTTCCTCCCAAGAAAAAGCAAACCCACATTCATCCTATTAAGGACAAAAAAAGTGCCACATTTCAATTCCAATACTATCACTATAGTTTTGGAATTAAAACATGGCAACTTGCTAAAAATCGCATGTCAAATTGTGCAATATGTCAATAGAACAATTGCAATTAAATTTATTCGTCCTTCTTGTTTTTCCAGAAGTCCACTGGTTCGTAATCCTGCAACTGTGCAAGGAATCCTCGCTGGGTTAACTTCTCCTGAATCAGATCCAGAATTTCTTCATTGTCCGCCATCACTGTATGGTAATGATATCCCGAAGTGGTTGGACTCAGCATCTTTGACTTACCACTTTCTATCTGCTCAATGTAATAGTCAATATCATGGCGAGATGCAATATGGAGATCCCCTCGAATCAAACCATATACTTTATGATAGATAAAAATATCCTGAACCGATCCTCCCAGATCAATAATCATGGTCAGCTCTTCTCTGGTCTCCTCAGGCTTATGAATCACCTTAAAAACACGAGACTTTCTTCCATTTTTCTCGATTACATATCCCTTACTCAGTGAGAAAATATTACGACCACTGGCACGAATCAGGGCAATGTCCTGTACAATTACCTGACGGCTAACCGACAACTCTTTCGCAAGAAATGTACCAGACAATGGCTGATCACTGCTCTCAAGAAGGTCTATTAACTTTTGTCTTCTTTCTTCACCCTTCATGGATAATTTTTCCTCTTCTTTATTCTTCTTCACTAACATTATGCATTTATGAATATTAATTATAAATACAAAATTTCTATCAATTCTATAGACATTATTCGCAAATGAATTTGTCCCCGGCAAGTTCATTTGCATGTTTTTTAAAGATATAGTCTTTATGCGATTGGTCTTAAGTTCTTCATGGAAAGATCCAGGATTGGAGCGGAATGTGTCAGGGCTCCTGATGAAATGAAGTTAACCTTCAGGTCCTTAATCTTTGCAATATTTTCCTTGGTAACATTACCTGAGATTTCAACCTCTGCACGGCCTGCAATGATATCCAGAGCCTTCTGCATGGTGTCATGATCCATGTTATCCAGCATGATGATATCCGCGCCAGCATCTGCTGCTTCCTGAACCATGTCCAGATTCTCTACCTCAACTTCAATCTTTCTTACAAATGGAGCATACTTCTTGGCTGCAAGAATTGCTTCCTTAACGCCGCCTGCTGCACCAATGTGATTATCCTTAAGCAGAACGCCATCAGACAGGTTGTAACGGTGATTGCGGCCGCCACCAACGCGAACGGCATACTTTTCAAAAATACGATTGTTGGGTGTGGTCTTACGAGTATCCAGAAGTTCGATTTCTGTACCCTCCAGCAATGATGCCACACTTCTTGTATATGTTGCGATACCAGACATTCTCTGCAGGTAATTCAGGGCTGTTCTCTCACCAGAAAGCAGAACGCGAATGTCACCATTTACCACAGCCAGTTTCTGTCCATTCTTCACTTCGTCTCCGTCCTGTACAGGCTTTCCACCCTCCACTGCTGGCAGAAGGATGAACTCTGTAGCTGGATCAAGAAGTTTAAATACTCTTTCATAAATCTGCAGACCACAAATGACGCCATCTTCCTTGGCAATCAAATCAACAGTTCCTGCAACTGATATTGGCATTACCGAATTAGTTGAAACATCTTCCTGTGTAATATCTTCTCTTAAAGCCCCTTCAATCAGTGGGTCCACATTTAACTTTAATGTAACTGGATCAAAAACCATTTTCCTATCCTCCAAATAAATATTTATGCAAATGAGTTTGTCGTAACTACCAGGTTCTATACTCTGCAGGAGAAGGCTTACCACCATTGGCCTTATCAATGGCTGCCTCAACCAAACGATGACGAGCATCCTGGAGAGAACGATAATCTTCATATGGACTAAGGTCCAGTCCATCCACCAGATTCTGATTCTTCTGAATCTCATCCTTCTTCAGATTGTCTGCATAGTCACTAGCTGCACGCTTGGCAAATACCAAAGATTCCAGCAAAGAATTACTTGCCAGTCTGTTCTTTCCGTGAACGCCATTGCAAGCAGTTTCCCCCACCGCATACAGCTGATTCATAGATGTCTTACTTACATAATCTACCTTAATTCCACCCATGAAATAATGCTGGGCTGGTACAACTGGAATTACTTCCTTGAAAACATCATATCCAGCATCCTTACAATACTGCACGATATTTGGAAAATGATTCTTCAGCACATCTGCAGGAATTGGTCTTAAATCTTCCCATACATGAGTAGTGCCATCCTTTTCCATCTGTTCACAAATCTTCTCTGTCAGCAAATCACGTGGGAGCAGTTCATTTGTAAAGCGCTGCATGTTCTTATCATAAAGCAGGGCTCCCTCACCACGTACAGACTCAGAAATCAGGAAGGAACGTACTTCCTGCTCCTCAGAATAAAATGTTGTTGGATGAATCTGAATATAATTAATGTTCTTTAATTCAATATTGTGCTCCAGGGCAATACCTAATGAGTCACCTGTGAGATGACGAAAATTCGTGGAATGTCTGTAAAGTCCACCAAGGCCACCTGTTGCCAGGAAAGTGACATCCGCTTCAATCTTTCTCACAACTCCGTCCTTGGACATGACCACTGCACCATAGCAGTTCTCGTCATCCGTAATCAGATCTTCCAGGGGCGTATATTCATGGAATGTCACGTTTTGAAGTTTCTTTACAGCTGCCAGAAGATGGCTGGTAATTTCCTTACCTGTGATATCTTCATGGAAAAGAATTCGCTTATCAGAATGGGCTCCCTCTCTTGTAAAATCCAAAGCCCCATCTTCTGTCTTGGCAAACGCAACGCCAACAGAAATCAAATCGCGAATTACATCCCGAGATGAACGAATCATGATTTCTACAGAGGTCTTGTCATTCTCATAATGGCCGGCCTTCATGGTATCTTCAAAATAAGAATCGTAATCGGACTCGTCCTTGAGCATACAAATTCCGCCCTGAGCCAGATAAGAATCATTGCTCTCCACATCAGATTTTGTGATAATCACAATCTTCTTGTCACGAGGCAGATTCAGGGCTGTATAGAGACCAGAACAACCACAACCCACAATTAACACATCTGTCTTTTCTATTTCATTGTCATACATAAGATATCCTCCCCCTGACTCGAGTCCTCTCCTTACTTGTCAGGTAATCAGTTCCGCAAAGAGAATCTCCCTTTTTGCAAATGAACTTGCCGGCATTATAGCACCTGATCAAAAAACTGACAAGACACCTGTAAATTATTATATTTACAACTGTCTTGACAGCACATAGTCATGCCCGTATAATGCAAACAATTGCTTTGAAATTCAAACGGAATGCTTGCGCAGTTCATTTGCCAAGTAAAGGGGTTAAATATGAATACTAGAGAATTACAGGATCTCATTATCAAAGAGAAAAAAGAACGCGACGTTTGTATCCTTGCTCATGCTTATCAGAGTCATGATATCTGGGAAGTAGCTGATTTTGTAGGCGATTCCTATGGACTTGCTGTTAAGGCTGCAAGTGCACCACAGAAGACAGTAATCATGGCAGGTGTACGTTTCATGAGTGAAACGGTTAAGACACTGTCGCCTGATAAGAAGGTCATTCTGGCCAACCCAATGGCTGGATGTCCAATGGCCATACAGATGGATCATGATGCTGTTTTAAAGCTTCAGGCTGAAAATCCAGGCTACACAACTGTGGCTTACATCAATACAACAGCTTCTTTAAAGACTGCAGTAGACATCATCGTAACATCCTCTTCTGCTGTAAAGATTCTGAAGAATATTCCAGATAAGAATATTCTTTTCATTCCGGATTGCAATTTAGGCGACTGGGTTGCAAAGCAGCTTCCTGAAAAGAATTTCAAGTTCTTCAAGGGTGGATGTCCTACTCATCTCCGTATGACTGTAAAGGACGTAGAGGCACAGAGAAAGGATCATCCTGATGCTCTTCTTCTGGTCCATCCTGAATGTCATCCTGACGTTACTGCACAAGCAGATTATGTTGGATCAACCACAGGTATTATGAAGTATGCTGAAGAAAGTGATGCCAGGGAATTTATCATTGGTACAGAATCTTCCATCGTTCAGCATCTGCAGTTTGCCTGCCCAGATAAGAAGTTCTATCTACTCTCTAAGGAATGTGTATGCCACAACATGAAGATGACAACTCTTGTAGATATTTATAATTCTGTCATTGGTAATGGCGGAGAAGAGATTACACTTCCTGAAGATGTAATTACAAACTCACTGAAGCCAATTAATCGAATGATTGAGCTTGGTGGCTGATAAGAAAAAAATGGAGTATCCTTTGGGATACCCCATTTTTCGTTAAGGAGGTCATCTATTAACAATTACTAAGTTAAAATCCTATGAATGGTTCCTCCTTAAAAGAAAGCTTATGCAACCTTCTTTGATGGGAAGTTCATATTCGGATGAAGAATAATTTCTCTTGCAGGTTCCATTTCACCGGCAGGGAAAATATTACATGCTTCTGCTCTCTGCTCTTCAATATAGAGGGCCCTGCAATCTTCAAAATAAGAACAACCCAGGCAGCATCCATCACAATCAACATTTGCAGTCATCCAAAACTTTAATCTCTCGAACATAATTAATACCCTCTTTCATATTTTTACAGAGCCTATATTTCTTGCTCTCCCGCTTTCTATGATAATAGGATACCAAATATTGTGTCCCTTTTTTTGACCTTATATAAAGAAATACCTCAGAGAAAAATCTTTCTCTGAGGTTTCTTAATATCTCTTGATAAACGCTTATAAAATAAGGATTAATCCATATTTTCTTGCAATAGATTTCTGCAGATTACATTTGTCAGAGTCCTATAATTTGACCTTGTTTACAAATTTACTGGAAGAATGCTGTTTGGTCATCAACATTGTAAATACAATAAGATTCTAAGGTATCTGGCTTGTCATCTTCAAACATATAATTGAGGTTCCAATTCATACATTCTTCTGAAATTTCTGAAATTGGCTTACCAGGAAGATAGAATTCGAACTTGGTTCCACCATCAAAACCAGAAGGACCTGTGTAAGAATACAGGATTTCATCAATGATTTCTTCCGTGCCAGTAGGCGTAGTCTCTGTGAGATCTTTTAATGTCATTTCATATGTGTAATCATCGATCTTTTTAAAGTCAGTAAACCTGCCTGTAAACTCACAGGTATAGATGGTTCCATTTGGATAACCAGGACCGGTTATCCCCATATCGGAATCATGATAAGCACCATCAAAGCTGCCATCTTTATGTAAGGTAATATCTGTGCTCCAGGCACCTGCGCCAGATGAGAACCAAAATCCTGGATCTGTTTCGAAAAAGGCAGAAAGTGTAGCATCAATTCCATTTGCATCCTTGGTATTTGCTGCTTCACTATCCTCTGTCATGGTATCAATAAAATCCATGGCATCATCATATGACATTTGATCAATGGCTGTATCAGCAAATGCATCTTCAATTTCATGGTCCATGTCCAAGATATAAGAATATGGATCATTGTAAAGAATGACCTCATTTCTAAACTCCAGATACTGACCAATCATCTCTTCACCCTGGGCCTCTGTAAGCTCATTACCGTCCAAAGTATACGTAGTTGTTGTCACCGAATAATCCTCATTTGGCATTTCAGACTTAATCAAAGTAGAATCCTGTACCAGTTCTCCGTCCGGAAGCGCAAAATGACTATAGGTATAATCGTATCCCTCATCGCCAATGGCGCTATAAAGGATAAATCCATCCTGCTGATCCGTCTTAAAAAGACAATAGGTTGTACCAGAAGCAGCCACTGCATCCAGCACCTCATTATAAACTTCCTTAACTTCGCCATCTACATAAGTGCTGATGGATAACTTGCCCATGTAACCCAAGCCTTCATCATCAAACATATAGAATAATTCAGGCACGTCATCTCCATTAATATCGGCAAATGCGATTGGCTCCGGATCCTTTCCCGGTTCCATGGTGTCATCATCAACATAATTAAGGCCAAACTGGAAGTTATATTGATTAATGGCTGTCTTGTTAGCCTGAAGTATGGCTTTGTAATGAATCAACGCTTCTTCCGTGAGCTGAATTTCATCTGCCTCAGGAGTTGCAGTACCAGCATCCTCCACCGTGGCAGTACTGGCATCCTCCACCGTAGCCTCCGTCGCATCAGGAGTCCCAAGCCCAACGCCAGGATTAGCATCATTATCACCAAGTCCAACCTGTCCTCCGCCTTTACACCCCGCCAGTGCAAATGAGATTGCCAGGGATGCAGCAATCAATCCCTTCAATTTTTTCATGTTCCAACCTCCTATAAGAGCCACATTTATTTTGTAACAATTAATAATTATAAACCACTAGATACTGGTATTTTACCAAATATGGGAGAATAACTGAATAGAAGGAAAGTTTATAATACACATCTCGATTCCGCTTCATCTCGATGATGATCATTCACTAAATAGCCTCAGCTGCATAAATGCATCTGAGCACAGAAATAAATCGGGAGCCC
>OMVA01000010.1 GCA_900314445.1 uncultured Lachnospiraceae bacterium
TACCATGAAAAAAGAGAAGTAATTGGCTGTTTCCAGCTATTACTTCTCTTTTTTTTCATGGACTGATTATTTCACAGCCCCTTTTTTTTATTTTGGATTCCCTACTTTGAAAAATATTGTTATGTGACGAAACTGGTGGAAAATTAATAGCAGGAAAAGACTGTAAATAACAGGATTTTAATCATAGCGATATGCATCTATTTGGTGTAAAATTGTAGTAATTATGGAAACTCGGAGGCCGTCGTGATTTCTCGTTCAGAAGATAAGAAATTTTTCCTTGCAGAGACAAGGAGAAGTGCGACAAGTGCATATGAAGTAGTCATGCGAGGCTACTCAGTCGGTGAATTGCCAAGGACAATTATTCCTCGTGCAGTCTTTTCTTCTGAAGGACAGAGGAAAGAACTGCCAGTGCGTATGCTGTCTAAGAAGATTGGTCCAGCAGAGGCTCACAGAAGGAATGGCGAAACCATTTCCTGGATGCTCTGCTTTATTGTGGACATGCAGCCATTAATGGAAGACAGTAAAATCAGCCAGAGAAGAAAAGAAATTGGTTATGTCCATGTTTACGGTGCATTAAATCCGGAGGAACTGGCGAAGATTGAAGAGGCACCTGCTTTCCGAGTAACATCCAAGGGCCGTCTGGATTCCTCTATGTATGTGGACCGTGGAGAAATGACACAGCTCTGCACGGTGGCTATGAAGGATATTTTAAAAAGTCTGGAAAGTCAGTGCTTTGGTATCACGGCCTGTCTGGAAGGTGGAACAGCAGAAAGACCTAAGATTGAAATTCATGGCTGGGCTGTTACAGATCACGAACCAGATTTCACAATCAAAGATTCCAAAACCAATGAACAATTAGAATATAGAATTTTCCCAGAGGGAAGAAGAGATATTACCCAAAGATATCCGGAAGTCTATTCGGCTGCAAGAAAACAGCTCTATGAGAGTGAGATGGATATGCCTTCTTTCCTGTCTCCGGGATTTCGAATTGAAGTGGAGAGTGGCCATAAGAACATTGAAGTTCTGGCTGGCTTCCATAATCATATGCTGACCTGGAAGGGACGCGTGAAACCAAAGAATCGCACAGAGGCAATTCTGCAGGAATCCAAGCATTCAATATTGGAGGATATTCGCGTCTTTGGATTTACAGAAACACGTAATCACTTCCGTAGATATCACACCATTGATCCCAAGAAGGAAGCTCTTCGTTACGACACCTGGTTTAAGAAATATGCACCAAGTGAAGAGAAGGTTGAAGCCATTAAGAAAAAGGTGAAAATCAGTCCTTCCTTCATGTTCCTGATTATGTCCTCTGGTTTCCCTTATGAAGATGAAAAACATCTCCAGGAAAATCTGGAAGAACAGTATTATCAGAATTATCGTATCTCTCGCTGGAGTTCCAAATTGAACTTAAAATATCTGGAAGCGGATTATATTATTCCGGTTACCAGACGCTGTAATTACAATCCAGAAATGTTGCTGGAAGTGGTGCGATATTTAGACAAACACACGGATGAAAATATACAGCTCATTTACACAGATCAGGATAAATACATGAATCGAGGCCTGCGATATAATCCTTGGGTAAAACCAGATTTTAACCTGGACTATCTCATTGGTAATGACTATATTTCTGATCTTGCTATCATTGAGCGAGAAGCTTTTATGAAGGTTATTAAGAGTGACTTCTTAAAACAGATGGATAATTCGCCAGTTCTTTTTGATCTCATTCTAAGGCTGGCGGAAAGGGAAGATACCATCCGTCATCTGCCTAAGATTCTGGTTTCTGTTTGTGAAAGGGACGAGTCTTCCATTGATCCTTTGGAAGAAGAGAAGGAAATTGAGGCTCTCCAGGGATTCCTGGACAGAAAGGGCTACAAGACTAAGGTGGGACCTGCCCATACGGCGGGCCGTTTCCATACCAGTTATGAAGTTCTGGGACGTCCGCTGGTATCTGTAATTCTTTGTGGTGCGGATTCTTCAACCCTTACCAATCCTCTTATGGGTGTTCGCTGGCAGGAACTGCAGAATGAAGAGAACTACGAGGCCAGCAAGAATCCAATCTGGAGGGCCAAGACGGATCTTACCAGGGAATCCTTCCGCAGAAAGTCGGATTACCATAACATAGAGTTCATAGATACCTATGACTTTATGGATGAGTACATGGATAGTGATATTGAATTCCATAAGAAGTGCCGGGTATCTGACCAGTGTAATAAGGCAGTCATTGCATCGCATGGTGAGTATCTGCTCTTCATTGAAGCGGGTATTACCCTCTTGCACCGGGACAGCTTTTCCAATATGCTTGGTATTCTGACCCAGCGTCCGGACATTGGAGCGGTGGCAGGAAAGATTTTCTGTGAGGACGGTACCATTCGACATGGTGCCTACCGTATGAAATGGGGTTCCAGTGTACCAACGGCCTACATTCGAGATTCCATTTATGAAGATGCTCTTTTCAATTTCATGGATCAGACTCTTATGCGTAGAGGCGTTGTCCTCATGCGCCGTCGTGATTTTGAAATGTGCGGAGGCTTTGACATTAACTTCGCCAAGTCCGGTATGATGCAGGATATGGCTCTTCGCCTGGAGGAAAAGGGACTCAAGTGTGTCTACAATGGCCACGCAGAATTTCAGCTTCGCTCCGGTCGGACCAATAATGCCATCACCTGCTTCTCCTCCCTGGCGGAGCAGAAGAAGGAAGAGAAGTACTTCATGGAAAAGTGGAAGGACCGAATCGCCCAAGGTGACAAGTATTATAGCGGTCGCTATTAATCTGTTATAAAATATGATAGTATAGCCTATGGGCGAAGGCAGACAATCTGTGGGCGCAGATAGAAAGTTTGTGGACACAAATAGAAATTTTGTGGACACAGACTGAAAATTTTGACAAATGAGTTGCCCAGGGATTATAAATAAAAAATAATTTGCAAATGTACGCGCAGTTCATTTGCCATAAGGAGAAAAATATGA
>OMVA01000001.1 GCA_900314445.1 uncultured Lachnospiraceae bacterium
ACATGTTTTCCAATAACGATTTTTTGATGCACTTTAATTTCTCCAACTTACGCTGTTGAAGGGTGATAAGGTGGTCAAGGTTGGAAAAGTATTCTCCAATTTTGTCCTGTTCTTGCTTAGTAGGAAACATAAAAGTAAGATTTCCAAGCATCTTTCCAGATACCTCAGCAAAGGTTGAACCAGATGCTACTCGCTCAGCTTCTTCTTTTATAAATTCACTCATAGAGAAAACAAAATAAGGGTTAGTTTCATCATTCAATACCATAGATTGAAACCCTTGATTTGTTGCTCCCGAGCGGCGTAAAATCGCTGTTTTCCCTATCCCGGCTCTGCTTGTAAAAAGCACTGTTTTATCAGCTGGTAAAATCTTCGCTGAACTCTTTTCTAATCCTAATTTTGTAATCTTTCTTTCGCTACCGTCTACATATATTTGGTCGTTAATTTCTGCCGGAGCATACCAATCAATATCTCCATCCCAATACTCTGAAACATTTGTACTTGGTGTCCCTCCTCCGACAATCTCTGCTACCTCTGACAACTTACGCTGTTCCCAAGCGTCAGAAAATCCCTTAAAGCGGATTTCCGGAACATTTGAGCCATTTTTCGGAAACATTTTTTCAAGCATGGACTTTTTTACATTGGTCAATTTGTCATACTTACGCTGATGAAGGGTGATAAGGTTGTCGAGTCCTTGAAAAAAAGCCCCAATTTTCTGCTGTTCAGGATAAGACGGCACCAAGAATGTTTCCTGCAAAAAATCGTTTGCTACAAGGTTCGTCATCATTGTTGACGCTTTTGTACTTCTCAAAAGTATGCCACCCATAAGTCGTTCATTGTTGATAGCGTACTTCCAAAACTGCAAATCATAAGGCTTCATTATTGGCTTGAATACATCAAAAACGTGTGAAACTATGCCGTTTCCGATAGTATTCTCAACAAAGCGACCGTGAGCATAGTTTTTGCTTTTATTTCCCTCAAAAGCAATATCGCCAAGCTCAAAAATATTATATGTGAGCAAGTATCTTTCATCCGTGATATATGAATCTGGTTTGAAGTACATATTGGCAACCGAAATAATGTCATATTTTCCGTAGGTCAAGTCATTCTTTCTACTTGCCTTTTCGTATAATTCTGACAACTTACGCTGTTCCCAAGAAGAAGTATACTCTTTAAATCTAATCTTAGGTGTTTTGTCCACCATTACTGCTCACCTCTCAGTAATTTCTGAAACTCGTTTATACCAGCAATGTCATATTCCGAACCAACCAAATCTGACATCATGTCGGCCAAAGAGTTTTGTGTCTTTTGGATTTCTTCTTCTATACCCTGATATGTATCTGTATACTTCTTTGTTAAGGTTTCAATTTCTTTTTCAAGTTCATTTAATAGATCTGTTACTAGACCGTTGATTCCTTCAGAAATTGGCAAAATCCATTTGCTTTGAAGAAGTAATGAAATATCTACATCACATAATTTTTCGATTGTTGCTTTTGTGTGCTCATGCAATTCAATTTCTTTTGTTTTTACATCTGATTTTAACTGCTTTTCAGACTTGCTAATTTCTTCTACCTTAATAAGTTTCTCAATTACTTCTGCATACTCAGATGAATTTTCTTTCTTCAGTTTTTTTCTTACAACACTGACGTTTTTGAGAACAAATTCAGTATTATCTTCGTTTAATGCATCACTGACAATTTCCTTTTCATCATCTGACATTTCTTCAAGCACAGACTCATATTCACCTGGTATCTCTGCCAACTGATTATGCATTCCTGATATTTCTGCCAGTTCATCCTTTAATAATGTCTTCTGAACTAAATCAAATGGAAGGATATGTCCTTTCCAACCTTCCTGAACTTCAATGTCTTTTCCATTCTTCTTTTTAACGACCATATTAGGATCAACTTGACGAATTGCATTCAAACCTTCGTTTTGAATCAATTCAAGATCTCCTGAAATTTCCGCATTTTGAGAAGCATAGATTTCATATGCCGCATATTTATCAACCAAGGAAATCTGACCAAAGCGCCCAAAAATATCATTTGTAATCTGTTCTTCTACTTTAGATATTGATACATTTTCTGCATCTTTGATAAGTAATTCTGTTAACGTTTCAACAAAGTCATTGAATGCTGATTTGTAATTCTCAAGGTATGCAACTACATCGTTATTTGTAGATATTGTCTCCTTTATATTATTAACTTTTACTTGAGCGTAATGTCCATCAGAGGAGAAGAGTTCATTCTTTAATGATGGGAACGCATGCCAATATTTATTCAGCTTACTGAGTTCAGTCTCTGGAATTCCACCAAACATTGATGCATAAATATCCCAACTCTCAGCTTCTTCTGATGAATCTACATATCTTGGAATATTTAAGTTGTAGTCATTTGCTCGAATTTCTTCTCTTGTGATTTTTCTTGAGAACTTTTCAATATCCTGGCGTTTAGTTACTACGTCTACAATTTTTCGAATATCGCATGCTCTGAGTTTGTTATTTTTGCCTTCTTTTTCAAATCCTTTAGAGGCATCAACGATTAGGATATCTGTATTCTCACGCTTCTGACGAAGTACCATAACGATTGTTGGAATTCCTGTTCCGTAGAAGATATTAGCTGGAAGTCCTATGATGGCATCGATATTATTCTGTTCAATTAAGTTCTTTCGGATTTCTCTTTCTTCCCCACCTCTGAAAAGAACACCATGTGGAAGAACGATTGTCATCATTCCGTCTGGCTTCAGATGGTATAAGTCATGGAGTAAGAAAGCATAATCAGCCTTTGATTTTGGAGCCAAACCATAACGAGCATAACGAGGATCTGCTTCTCTATCCGTTGGATCCCAGTTCTGTGAATAAGGTGGATTTGATACGACCGCATCAACATAAAGAGGTTCGTATGTTGCAGCTGGATCTGTATCATCAAAGTAAGGCCAGTCTTCTTCCAAAGTATCACCGTTACGAGTAACAATATTGTCTGGAAGAATGCCTCTCATAATCAGATTCATACGTGTAAGGTTGTAAGTATTAGCCTTAAGTTCCTGGGCATAATATCTGATTCTGTTTGGATCATCCATGTACTTAGATATTGCATGACCAATATTAATAAGCAATGAACCTGAACCTGATGTTGGATCGTAGATTTTTATTTCACTATGTCCCTTTAAGTGATCTGCGATGATTTCAGACATCAAAAGGGATACTTCGTGAGGTGTATAGAATTCGCCTGCCTTCTTACCTGCGTTTGCTGCGAACATACTGATCAGATATTCATAGATAAATCCAAGAACGTCATAATCCTGTCTTCCATCCATTGGAATCTCATTTATCAGGTGGATTAAGTCACTTACAGCTTTCGTCTGTGACTTCGCATTTTCACCGAGTTTGCTTAATCCTGTTTCAAGTGTATTAAAGATACCCTCGAATACTTTCTTATGTGATGGGGAGATTAATCTTGAGAAAGCTGATAATGCTGTACTTACATTATCAATACTGAAGTCGGATCCCATTCCGATCCATGTGGAGAAAAGGTCCTTATAAGCAATAAAGTAACCATTGCTCTTTTGAACGTTAGCGACTGTATCCTGATCGTCTTCATTAACGTAATTCTTAATATCGTCAGGAGTATAATCATTAGCTGCAAGCCAACGCTCTTCCTTCTCTGAAAGGTACTTATAGAAAATAAAGCCAAGAATATAATCCTTATATTCATTAGCCTCAATTTTTGATCTCATTTTGTTTGCAGATTCCCAAATTTTTGCTGCAAGTTGCTGCTTGTTCATTACTATTCCTCTCTAGTAAATTGAAGATTTCACACTTCTTCTATTATAACAATTATTCGATGTTTTGAGTGAATATGATGAGTAATAATTTGAATTTAGCATTTCACCTCCCATTTTCCGCCACTTACCGTCTCTCGCGAGACAAACATGGAATCTTGTAATATCATCAAATCATCGAAAGGATACCTTTCTTGAGAAGAGGAGGAACGTTAATGAAGGTTACAGTTAATATTTCACCGGAGTTTCGGGAGCCTTATGCGGTGATTCATACGGATCGGGTGACGGAGGAGATTCAGCGGGTGATTGATTTTTGCTCGGTAAGTGATGCTCCGATTACTGCTCTGCAAAATGAGGAGGATATTGTTGTTCTGCGGCCTAAGGAAATTTATATGGTCCGGGTGGAGAACGGCGACACTGTGATTTATGGTGAAAAAAAGAAATATCGTTCGCGGAAAAGACTTTATGAGCTGGGGGACCAGCTGGGAAACCAGTTTATGCAAATTTCGAAGTCCACGCTTGTGAATCTAGCCTATATGGACTGCATTGAGTCAGGCTTTAGCGGAACTCTGCGACTCTTGCTTCGCAATGGGTGCAGTGATTATGTGTCCAGGAAGTATCTGCCTGCTTTTAAGAAATATCTCGGATTATAGGAGGTTTATTATGAAGAATATAGTAAAGGAACTTTTGAAGAGTTCTGTCATTAGTATTGGGATGTCGCTGACTATTTTTTGTATCATCTGCGTGGGATTTGATATTGGATTCCATGGTAATTTCAGTCTTGTTGGTTACCAGATGACGAAGATGATTGTGGGATGTGTGCTTGTTGGACTTGGCTTTGGTCTTCCGACTATCGTTTATCAGAATGATTCTATTCCTATGCCTGTCAGGGTGATTATCCATATGGGTATTGGTTGTGCGATCTATACGGCTGTTGCTTTTGCGGTTGGATGGATTGGTGGAGCTGCGTCGATTGGTCAGGGACTGATCATCGGGGCAATTATGTTGGGAATTGCTTTCCTGATTTGGTACTGCTTCATGCGATTCTACAGGGCGGAAGCTAGGAAGATGAATGAGAGGATTCAGGAGATGAAGTAAATATTACGCGAAATGCCTCCAGAAGTGGTCGAACTGATACTTTTGGAGGCATTTTCTTACTTTCGACGTCATATAGAGGGATTTCGTTTCATACTGAGTTATTATTCTCCCCACACCACTCTGCAATTTCTTTGATTAAGTCCATTGGAATTCCATCTTTGTATGGGAACTGGATAGCGTCCTTGCTGTACTTGTAGCTTTTCCTGTGATGAGGGCGCGGTTTGGATTGAGTTTGCAGTAGCGCATGCCGCTGATATCTCTTGCCATATAATATGTTCCTTTCTTCTGTCTCTTGCATAATAGAATCTATCATCTGGTTGCAAAAGCATTCTCCTGCATTTTTATTTCTACACTCCCAATGCAGTTTGCGCGTATTAAAAAATCGCCAATCCCATTTGTAGAAGGCACAGAAAATGCGCACATCTCATTTGCCGGGACTGGCGATATTATTATTGTATTAAGCGTCGAACTTCTCAATTCGTGAGTATATGTACTGCACCAGGATGTTGATGGTTGGTTCTACACCGACTGGTGATGAGTTGATGCAGAGATCGTATGTGCGGGAGTCACCCCATTTACCAGAGCAACGGGAATTGTGATATTCCTTACGCTGTCTGTCGTGGCGAGTCATCTTGTCGAAGGCTTCGTCGCGATCCAGGTTATACTTGCCCATAACACGTGCAATCTTCTCTTCCTTGTCACCGCGGACAAAGATGGATACGTGATTGTTGCTTTCCTTGAAGATTTCTTCCCCGCAACGGCCGATGAGGACGAAAGACTCGCCTGCGTCTGCCTTCTCGCGGATGAACTTGCTCTGCAGCTCGAAGACGATGTCGGCTGGTGAGTTGGAATAGCCGCGAACAGTTCTTGAGAAGAATGGTGTACGAACTTTCTCGTCGTACTTTTCCAGTTCCTTCTCATCAAGGTTCATTGCCTTGGACATTTCCTCAACGATTGTACGGTCATAGAATTTTACACCGAGACGTTTTGCCAGTTCTTCGCCGATTTCATGGCCGGCAGAACCGAACTCACGTCCGATGGTTACGATTACCTGCTTATCCATATATGTGCCCCCTTCTTAACAATATCTCAAATAAATAATGAGCATTGACATTACTACTACAATAATAGTCGCAGGGACGGCTGTTTTGCAATACTTTCCCCAACCAATTGGATAACCATTACGTCCAGCAACGGCTGTACCAACTACGTTTGCTGAAGCTCCGTAAATTCCTATAGATAATAGGAAATTATTACGCATTTTTGTTCGATTTGCGGGGTTGATTTTTTTGGGGGAAGTGTTAGCAAGGAGAAACTGCAAGCATAAAAAAGCCGGCGCAAGTTGTACCTTTGCGCTGGCTGATAATTAATCTATATATCCGAATTTTGTAAGGATAGTCTTGGCATTCTCAAACTGCTCTTCTTTTACTAAAATATAGTCTGTGTCAACGGTGGAAACAGCAAAGATTCCAATACGGAATTTTGCAAGAAGTCCTGTGATCTGAGAAAGGATTCCTACTAAGGAGAAATCAAGCTGGCCTTTGATTTTAAAGGCTTTCCAACCATCTTCACGGGCGATGACTTTTTCTGGGTCAAGTTTCCGCACTTCTTCTGTTTTGTATACCAGGGAGAATTCATCTCTAGTGCGAGCGACGAAATAGAATTCTGTGTTATGGTCAAATTCCGTTTGGTCCTTAACCTTGCAAACTGATAAATCATAAGGCAGAATATCCAATTTAATTTCTGGCTTGGAAGAAGCACCTTCTAATTCTTTACGGAATTCTTCCAGGCTTGTGAAAATTTCATCCGCCAGAATCTGGGCTTCAATTGGAATGGTATCCGACTTGGATTCCTCCAGAATAAGGGCGGTGTGACATCCAGCATCATGAGCAAGACGAAGTCCTTTTTCTGTACCGACTATGGCATAGGCTTCGATTGCTTCTGCCAGGGCAAAGGCCTCATCTTCATTTGCCCCCTTGTTGAGGAAGCCAACTTCTGACAATTCCTCTCTGGCTGTGTAGTATGGATTCTTATCATCCAAATTCAGTTCTTCCTTGCAGATCCCCTGGTCAAAGTAGTCACCAACTCCGCTAACTTTTAAGATGGAGACTACGTCCTTGCTTGGAAGCTCCGAAACAAATCCTGCTCCATATTCACGGAAGCGCATCCACAGAAGAAGCTCTTTTCCGCCCTCTGCAAGCTTCCCCTGCTTGTCAAAAAGACTGGCTTCTAGTTCAAATATTAGATTGGTTATTTCAATTACTTTCTTACTCATATTGGCCTCATAAATCTCCTGCGCATCTCATTTGCATGTCTATTTTTCCTGGAAGAACTCAATTTCTTCTCCCATTGCATTTATTTTTCTTCTACTTATTCTATAAATTTTTATATCCAGCTGACTTTAGTATTTTTTCTTTTATGGATTTCGTTTCTGCAAACCCTCTATCACTTAATTCATCTGCTGAATTAAAGCCGTACAGAATTTTCTAGTCTCTACAACTAGGTTTATTCGTACGGCTAAATTTCATATGTATTCTATTAGTTTTAGTAGTACGGCTAAGTCAAGGTAATAAAAGTTTAGTTTACCTTTAAAGGTTGGTATTATAGCCCTGATTCCAATCGTCTGGGATGACTAATATTTTCGTTGGCAACCTATAGTTGAATCATCTTCTCTTTCGTTTTATTTATCCCGCCGTCTTTCTTAAGATATCCTTTGCACTCACTGCAAATGGAATTTCCATTTCCACAATTTCCATTGGTCTGAAAGCGCGGTCTGTGTCTTCACCAAAGTGATCTCTGATCCAGGTCAGTGTGAACACCTCATTTACCTTACCTGGCATGAGGGCTTCGATGCGGTCACCAACGTTGATTACGTTTCGAACCTGCACGTGAGCAACCTTTGTATCTGGGTTGTAGTCAACCACAGTTCCCAGGAAGTCATGGTTTACAGAGTTGTTTGAATACTCGTGGTAAATGATGCTGTCCTTGCCTGCGCGCTCTGGGTAAAAGCCTGGGCAAATCTCGCGGTTCTCGCCCTTGTTGATTTCGTTCATGTGATACTGAAGCCTTTCTTCAGTCATCTCACCGTCTGTATCATAAAGCTCGTCGATCAGGTGTCTGTAACCTGAAACCACAGAAGCTACATAGTACTCTGACTTCATTCGTCCTTCGATTTTCAGGGACGCAACGCCTGCTTCCATCAAGTCTTTGATCTGTCTGCCAGCCATCATGTCTTTGGAGCCGATGGTGAACATGCAGTTCTCGGTGGAAATCTCATTTTCCCCATCCAGCAAATGGTATTGCCAGCGGCAAGACTGTGCGCAACCGCCGCGGTTGGCGTCACGCAGGGTCATTCGATTTGACAGAGTGCATCGACCAGAAATGTTGACGCACATGCCGCCGTGAATGAAAGCTTCGGTTTCCACCGGGCACTCGTCTGTAATCCTGCGGACCTCCTCCATAGAACACTCACGGGCCAGAACGACGCGGTCAACGTGGTTCTCTTCCACCATCATCTTGGCTGTCAGTGAGTTGGTCACAGACATCTGCGTGCTGCAGTGAACTTCCAGCTTTGGCGCAACTTTCTTTGCCAGTGCCATGATGGACACGCTGGCGGTGATGATGGCGGTAACACCAGCATCTTCCAGTCCCTTCAGGTACTCAGCAAGTCCTTCGTAATCCTCGTTATGAGGAATTATGTTAACCGTAACGTGGATGTTTGCACCGTGCTCTCTGGCATACTGACAAACCTCCCGAATGTCGTCCATGGTGAAGTTGGACGCATGGCTTCTCAGGGAGAAGGACATGCCGCCCAGATAAACTGCGTCTGCGCCATAGTTGATTGCAACCTTGGCACGAGCCAGGTCACCAGCAGGAGCCAGCAGTTCCGGCTTCATATTAATTTTTCTATTTGACTGTTTTTTGTTCATAATATCCTGAATCAAATGGTTCCTCTCTAAACTTCTCTTGATACTCTGCACCAATTGTCTTCGCATCTTCGCCTGCAAGAATTCTGCTGTAAGCCTTCACGGCCTCCGCCTGCATCTCGATATCCGCAAAGCTTCCTTCCACCAGCAATGCAAAGGGGCTTGCCTTCAGCAATTCATCGATAAAGTTGAAGGAATCTAAAACATCATCACTGTAGATCAGTGTTCCTGTCTCATCTTCATATACCGGCATCTTGGCGCTTCTTGATTTCTCAATCAGTGTCAGATTCTTGTTGCCAACTGCCTGCCAGTCTTTCTTGGCTGGAGTGCTTGCTGCTTCTGCGTCTGAAGCGCTTGCTGCTTTTGCCTGCGTTTCTTCCGCAACGATTGCCTGGCTTGCTGCTTCAACCTGGGCTTCCGGCGGATTTACAAAGTCCGGATCCTCTTCGGAAACTTCCTTGTAAGAACTAAGCAACTTTCTGAAAGAACGTGACATGAGTGTTCTTCCGTGCACAGTAACAACTGCCTTCTTTGTTGCCTCAGCAATTTCCTTGGTCTCCTGAAGAGTCAGGATTGGGGAAATCGAAATTCCGCGGATGCCTCTGTCCAACCACCAATTTGCGTCATTGATGGATGTCATCAGCATTTCCGGGTCGTAGATTAGCTTGCTTGTCATGCTAGTCTTGCCTGACTGGTCTGACTCACTTCCTGGCTCAATTCCATTTTCCTGGTCAATTTTCTTTGCCAGCATATAGATAGATGGATCTGCAAAGAAAATTGAGGAAATGATGCCTGTACTTTTACCATCTGCTGAATCTACTGTTGAATCCGTTTCTGCAGTTGCTTCAACATATTCCTTATCCAGTTCTGAGATAGCCGCAAGAATTTTCTCTGCTTCAGGAAGCATGCCTTCATGCAAAGTCAGGTTTGCACGGATAGCAATTTTCACCTGTGTATTCTTGCCTGCTCCCTTGCCTGCTCCCTTGCCTGCTCCCTTGCCTGCTACGTCTGCTTTTGCAGCATCTGTTGCGTTTGCAAGTTCAGCATTCGCCGCCTTCACAGCCTTGGCAATTTCCTTCAGCTCGTCCAAGCTGTACTTACTTGCTGCTGTGGAACTAATTCCGTCAAGCGCAATGAGCAACTCATTTGCACCAGACTCGGCAAGTTGCTGCACATCTTTTAAGTTTTCAAGTGTTGTGATAATTTCTGTCATTTGAATTCCCGATTTCTTATTCTGTTATTTCTTCCACTCCACAAGAGCTTCCTTCATCCAGTTCTCGAAAGCATCCATGCCCTCGCCAGTCTTTGCCGACACTGGGAAAATCTGAATAGATGGATTCAGCTTCTTCACATGGTCAATGCAAAGGTCCAGGTCGAAGTCGAAATACTCCTTGGTATCCATCTTTGTGATGATCAGCGCGTCGGATGTGGAAAACATCAGTGGGTACTTGAGTGGCTTGTCGTCCCCCTCTGGCACGGACAGAATCATGATATTCTTGCCAGCGCCTGTGTCGAACTCCGCTGGGCAAATGAGATTGCCGACGTTCTCAAGGAATACGATATCCAGGTCATTATCTTCCAGTGCGTCGAAGGCGCGCTCTGTCATGCCCGCGTCCATGTGGCACATGCCATCTGTATGCGCCTGAATTGCCTTGGCACCCAGGGACTCAATCTTCACAGCGTCAACGTCTGATGCAATATCCGCTTCCATAACGCCAAGCTTATATTCATCTTTCATGTCTGTGATAACACGTGAAAGAAGTGTTGTCTTTCCGGAACCAGGGGAAGACATGAGGTTGAACATGAGTGTTCCGACCTTCTTCATTCGAGCGCGCAGTGCGTCAGCATCCCGGTCGTTAGATTCTGTAACAGATCTATTTAATTCAATAACTTTCATTCTTATTCTCCTACTGTCCTTCTGCCCTAAACTTCTCAATTTCATTTGTCAGCCAGTCAATCCATTTGTCAAAGCCTTCGCCTGTCTTTGCGGATACAGGAACAACTTCAATTTCAGGATTCAGGTCACGAACGTACTGTCTGCAAGCATCCTCATCGAAATCGAAAACAGGCTTAACGTCGATCTTGCCGATCATAAGGAAGTCTGTAATCTGGAACATGAGTGGGTACTTGAGTGGCTTGTCGTCCCCCTCTGGAACAGACAGAATTGTTACCTTCTTGTTGGCACCAACATCGAACTCAGCTGGGCAAACCAGGTTGCCAACATTTTCAAGGAATACCAGGTCCAGGCCATCCAGGTCCATTTCTTCCAGACCACAGTGAGTCATGTTTGCGTCCATGTGGCAAGAGCCGCCTGTGTGAAGCTGGATAACTTTTGCGCCTGCATTCTGCACGGTCACTGCGTCCACATCGCTGTCCACGTCGGCTTCCATAACGCCGATTTTATACCTGTCCTTCAGTGCGTTGATTGTGCGCACAAGAGTTGTTGTCTTACCGGCACCAGGAGATGCCATCAGATTAACCAGGAAAACTTTCTTTTCCTTCAGGTAATCGCGAACTACATTCGCTTCCTTGTCGTTGTCTTCCAGAATGTCTGCCTTTACATCCAGGACATTAATTTCATTTGCGTTCATTTCGCTACCTCGATATTTTAATTACAGAAGATTTAACTTACGCCAAAAGCCTCATAGAAAGCCTTCACATCCGCGTCCGAGAATTCAGAATCCGGCTTCAGCAAATCGAAGCGCATCTCCTTAGCTGCAAGGCCGCTGCCACCAAAGTGCACGCGGATTGTCTCGTAGCGATTGTGGAAAAGCATCTCCTGTGACAGCGTCACATCCTCACCGTGAGTTCCGGTGAAACTGAAATTCCTGTAAGGAATATTCTGCACAAAAAGCGTCACATTAATCTGAGCAAGCTCCTCCAGGTCGGATGACGCCGTGAAACTAATCTTATACAGTCCACGTTCCACTGCATCCACACCGAAAACAAACTCCTCGCCACGGTCCGTGCAAACATCCCGCATATCAATGCTAGCCCCATCCTTAATCTCAACATAATGAATCTTGCTTGGATCAAGGTCCTTCTCAGAGGAAACATAGTTGAGGAGTTCAACCTTCTCATCCTCCCCCAGCATTCTTGCCATGGCATGCGTATTCATAAGGAACTGGCAAATGTGATGTGCGTTTCTTACAAGCTGGCCACGAGTTAATGTGCCTTCTTCCACTTCCTTCATCAGGTTATCATTGGTAGAGTTTACAGCTGCTTCTGCGCATACTGCGTAGAAGTCATTTCCCGCTCTCACCATTCTTGCAAAGTCATTCTTAGAGTATCCTGTTTTCAGGTCTCCAATATTTGACCACCAGTCCGTCATTACGATTCCCTTAAAGCCCCACTCACCACGAAGGATTTCTGTGTTCAGGTCATGACGACTGTTCGTCCAAATTCCATTTACCACACCATAGGATGTCATAACGGAATTTGCACCATTCTTCACTGCCAGTTCAAATGGCTTCAGGTAAATCTGTCTCAGCGCTCTTTCCGATACCACGCTCTCCAGGAAGTTACGATTAGATTCCTGGTTATTGGCACAGAAGTGCTTGATGGTTCCTGTGTTGCCAGCACTCTGCAAACCCTTAATCTGTGCAGATGCAATCTGTCCCGTTAAGAATGGATCTTCTGAGAAGTACTCAAAGTTACGTCCATTGAGTGGATGTCTGTGAATATTAATTCCAGGTCCCAACAGGGCATCTACATTGTTCTTATACATTTCAATACTCTGGAAAGAGTAAAGTTCTGTGTTCAGCTCTGTATTCCATGTACAGGCAAGCATTGTGCCAGATGGCAGTGAGAACGCTCTGGCGCCACAATCCAGTCTCATACCGGAAGGTCCATCTGAGCAGCATCCTGCTGGAATTCCAAAGTCACTTAAGCGATTGGAAACGCCACCGAAGGCAGCAGCTGTTCCAGGTGTTACTCTTGGACTTCCCATGCCTTCGCCACGTACGATGGCCGTCAGATCTTCATCAGAAAGCTGTGCCAGAAAATCTTCCATGGACGCTTTCTTATCACGCACATCCTTCAATTTAATTCCCTGATCTCCTGTGTAAGGCTTGCAATCTGGCTGATCCGCCAGGGCTTTCAGGTCGTCGGCAAAGCGTCTTGCTGCACTTGCCTCTTCGCCTGCATCGCGGGCTGCCTCGACAAGTCCATTTGCATCAAATGGCACATCTTCATAGGCAATTTTGAAAGTTCCATCCGCCTGCTCTTCCGGATGAATTCTCTGGAAGGCGCGGCTTGGCACCATCTGGCGGGACAGTTTCTCAATCACATACGGCTGTGTCAGCACGAATCCACCCGCCGCCTGCAAACTTCTCACATTGTTACCAATGAAGAATTTGTATTCGCCAGCCTCATGCTGATAAGCATAAGGATTGCCTGTGACGCCCGAATCATCATAGCTTGCGTAAGTGCTTCTTGTTGTGGATATTTCCAGAGTCTGGCTCTCCCCTGGCTCCAGAAGCTTTGTCTTGGCAAATCCAACCAGCTGCAGGGCCGGCTGACCAAGCTTTCCCTGAGGCAGAGAAACATAGGACTGGATGACTTCCTTGCCAGCGTAGTCGCCGATGTTCTTAACGGTAACGGTTATGCTTACAGAAAATGGCACCGTGCTGATCTTTGGAATATCGATGCATGGCTTATCATCCATGGCAAATGCATTTGCCATAATTTCAAACTGTGTGTAGGAAAGGCCGTAGCCAAATGGGTAAAGCACTGCGTCCTTATTGAAGGTTTCGTAGTATCTGTAGCCCACGTAAATATCTTCGCCATAGGCGTTGGAATTCAGGTTGCCGAAATACTTGCTGGCGGAGGCATCTTCCAGACTCTTGATGATGGAATCTGTGAGATGGCCAGATGGAGAAACACGTCCCATAAGTACATCACTCGTTCCGAGGCCACCAATTTCACCACCAGTCCAGATCATGAGAATCGCGTCTGGGCTGATACGCTCAATGTCAGTCATATCAAGGACAGCGCAGGTATTCATAAGAAGAATCACTTTTTCAAAGGCGTTTCTTACTTTTTCCAGCATATCCACTTCGAAAGCAGCAAGTCGGTAAGCACCTGGTGTATCCGTAAAGTCCTGCTCTTCTCCTGCAGTTCTACCAATCACAACAATGGCAACGTCAGATTCCTGACTTGCTTCTTCAACCTTCTTTGGATCAAGTGGCATCTCTGGCTGAGACCAGGGCTCATTACCAAAGCCCACGCCCTTGTTGAAAGGAAGCTCCTTTTCAAACTCCAGATATCTCTGGCGAATGTCTTCATTAATCTTCACGTCTTCCAGTTCCAGCGCATCCATAATGCTCCAGACTTTATCCACGTTTACCATACCGCCAGAGCCAGTGCCGCTCTTATAATAGTTATTTTGCATACGCCCAAAAACAGCAATCTTTGATCCTGCTTCCAGAGGCAGCACATTGTTTTCATTCTTTAAAAGAACAATGCCTTCTGTTACTGCTTCTCTGGCTTTGTCTTCATATTTTTTCCAGTCTAATACCATATATTTTCCCTGATCCTTCTCATGACATAATTTTGATACTTTCTTTATGTATAAGTTAACGCAAACACGTGGGATTTTATATCAAAAAAAGCTTATTTTTATAAATTTCATGCAATTTGTTTGGGGGAGGGGATAGGAAATTTCCGTGAAAAGGGCAGCCCATTATGTGGACTGCCCTCAAAGCATTACTTGCTATAAAATATGTTCTAGCTCATTCATCCCAGCTCAATACTAGATTTCTTTTCCTAGATAAAATCAGGAACAACATTATTCTGAATAATCTGTTCATAAGTCTGTGGCTTAACCATCCAAGCTGACTTTCCTTCTTTTACAAGTACAACGCCTGGGATTGGGTTGTTGTTGTAGTTAGAAGCCATAGAGTAGCCATAAGCGCCTGTTGAGAATGTAGCAACGATGTCGCCCATTTCGATTGATGCAGGAACTGGCATATCGTTAATCAGGATATCTCCTGATTCGCAGTACTTACCGCAAAGGTGAACCTTCTCAGTTGTTGGCTCATCTGCCTTGTTAGCAACGATTCCCTTGTACTTTGCCTGATAAAGAGCAACACGGATGTTGTCTCCCATACCACCATCGATAGAAACGTACTTTCTGATTCCTGGAATGTCCTTAATCTGACCGACTGTGTAAAGAGTAAGACCAGCTTCAGCAACGATAGAACGACCTGGCTCGATAACAGCAACAGGGCAGGCAATGCCAATCTCATCAGCACGCTTCTGAAGAAGTTCCATCATTGGATCCATGAAGAAGCTGTAATCCTTACGCTCTTCGTTGATGTATGTTACGCCGTAGCCGCCACCGAAGTTAACTTCCTTCACGTCTGCGTCGAATTCTTTCTTGATCTTTGCTGCCCAATCCATGAGTACGTTGAGAGCCTTCAGGTATGCGTCGTTCTCGAAGAGCTGTGAGCCGATATGCATATGGAGACCTGTGAATTCAAGCCATTCAGATTCAACGACCTGCTTAACGATTGGCATGAAAACATCCTCTTCCAGAGGAATACCGAACTTAGAATCCTTCTTACCTGTTACGATGTAATCGTGTGTAGAAGCTGCAACACCTGGAGTGATACGGATCATGATGTTCATCTTCTTGTTATACTTCTTACAAGCCGCTTCGATCAGTGGAACTTCCTGCAGACCGTCCAGGATGATACGGCCAACACCATAGTTCACTGCCATGTCGATTTCTGATGGAAGCTTGTTGTTGCCGTTGAATTCAACGTGCTCAGCCGGGAAGCCAGCCTTTTCAGCAGCACAAATTTCACCACCTGATACAACGTCGATGCAAGCATCGAACTTCTTCAGGATTTCATACATACCAACTGTGCAGAATGCCTTTGAAGCATAAGCCACACGGTTTCCTGGATACTTGTCTGTGAACTCTTCCTTCAGTTCCGTCAGGCGCTTAGCGATTTCTGTGTAAGACATCACATAAACTGGTGTGCCATATTCCTTAGCCAGCTCAACTGTGTCGCAACCATCAAAGTAAAGTCTTCCGTTCTTAATTTCTGTTACGCTGTTCATGGTAAATCTCCTTATTTCTTAAACCACATAATTTATAATTTCTTTATTCATTCCGGCAAATGAACTTGCCGTATTTTCATTTCAATCCCGGCAAATGAACTTGCCTTTATTTTCATTTCAGTCCTGGCAAATGAACCTTCCTTTATTTTCATTTCAGTCCTGGCAGATGAACTTACCTTCTATTTCATCAACTTGCGAATCAACTTCAGCAACTCATCAATTTCATCCGCATTATCATCATAGACACCACTTGTGATGCAGCCCTTAACATGGTAGCTGAGCACTTCCTGCTGGAAGCCATCCAAAGCAGATCCCGCTGACACTGACTGCTGCAGAACTTCGTTGCAAGAAGCATCATTATCGATCATCTTTTCAAGTCCCCTGATCTGTCCTTCCAGACGTTTCAAACGATTCTTCAAAAATTTCTTCTGCTCGTCTGTACGATGAAAGTGAGCAGGATTCTTCTCAACATCAGTAGCTGCGACTTGGCTTCTTGCTTTGTCTGCAAGCTTATCTGTATTACCCATTTTATCCCCTTATTACAAAAACAATTCTTGTAGAGTTTCCTGAGGCAGGATTCTCCTCGATAAATTACAGGATAGTTATATACTCCCCCCTACTATTTGTCAAGTATCCTTCCTGGGAGTGATCTTGTTTTCCATAAAAAAATACCAGATGGATTCTTTCTAGAGATACCATCTGGTATTTTTATTCTAGTATTTTTTATCTGCAAACGAACTTTGCGTCACCTGCTCTTATTATTTAAAGAGACCCACAAGAATCTCTACGCACTTGTCTGTGCCAATGGCACCTGTATCCAGGCAAATGTTGAAGTTCTTATAATCGCCGAACTCTTTACCAGTATACTGCTTGTAGTAAGTGCTTCTTAAAATATCTCGCTTTTCGATTGCCTTCTCAGGATCGCGCCCTGCATTCTCATCCAGTTCTGAGGCACGTACAATACGGTGCTTCATATCTGCATACAGGAATACCTTGAATACTGGAACATCTGCTTCTGTCAGAATGTCGTCTGCACAACGGCCAACAATAATACATGGTCCCTTTTCTGCAAGTTCCAGCACAACTTCCTTCTGGGCATTGAAAATGCCATCATAGGAAGAATTGTAAACCATGGCATTATTGAGAAGACCATTTAAGAATCTGGATGCACGGCTCATTCTCTCGCCTTCCAGCTTAATTTCCTCTTCTGAATAACCACTCTTTTCAGCAGTCATTCTTACGAAATCCTTATCATAAAATGGAATACCTAAGGCTTCTGAAAGTCCCCTGGCAACTGTTCTTCCATAAGCAGCATATTCACGGCTGATTGTGATTACTGGATATTTCTTATCTCCCATATTTTCCTCTCCCGGCTTAGCCCCGGCAAATGAGATGCGCGCGCATTCCATTTGCCAGTTCTTTTATTGGCTTAGTCTTCATATCCTTCTGTATTTTCAAGTATCTGCTTGTTAACATTTTTATTTGTAGCATTCGCATTCGTTGCATCTTCATTTGTAGTATTGCCTTCTGCTGGAAGTTCATCTCCCTGCTTCTTGCCAAGAATGTACTGGATGACTACGCAAACTACTACAAGGCTGATACCGATTAAATCCGTTGTTCTGCCAGGGTGAATCAGCATTAGCCCCCCCACTGCCATGATAATACGAATATAAACTTCCATATGCTTGAAGAGATATCCTTCAATGGCTGCTGTAACACCGAAGATACCAACAGCTGCGGTTACAGCAATCTGAGCAACCATAAGCCATGTTACCTCGTCACCGATCATCAGCATAGATGGGCTGTAAGCGAACATATATGGAACGATGAATACAGCGATGGCAAGCTTGGATGCCTGGAAGGCTGTCTTCATTGGGTTGGACTTAGCGATCGCAGATCCAGCGTAGGCTGCCAGAGCTACAGGAGGTGTGATATCTGCAACGATTCCGAAGTAGAATACGAAGAAATGCGCTGCCATGATTGGCACACCCATACGGATCAGGATTGGTGCTGTTGTTGCTGCCATGATGCAGTAGTTGGCTGTTGTTGGAACACCCATACCAAGTACGATACAGCAAAGCATTGTGAGAACCAGAGCGATGATCAGACGATCACCTGCCACAGCAACGATACCGTTAATCAGATCATTTGCAAGACCAGTCATTGTGATAGAACCAGCGATAATACCAGCAACACCGCAGGCTGCACCTACTGTAATTGTGGACTTACCACCTGCAACTAAAGCGTCTAAGAACTTTTTAGGTGTAATTCTGTTGTCCTTGTCAAAAAGGCTGACGATGATAGAAAGCACAATAGCGAAAGATGCTGCTCTCTGCATGGTCATCATATTTGTAGAAACCCATACAACCAGCATAACCAGTGGAAGTAAAAGGTAAATCTTCTTCAGAAGATGTGTGAACTTAGGAAGTTCAGACTTTGGAATACCTGTCAGTTTTAACTTCTTTGCTTCTAAGTGTACGGAAATGAAAATTCCCAGGAAGTAAAGAACAGCAGGAAGTACAGCACGACCGATGATACTGGAATATGGAACACCAACGAAGTCAGCCATCAGGAAGGCAGCCGCTCCCATAATAGGAGGCATAATCTGTCCACCTGTTGAAGATGCCGCTTCTACAGCACCTGCGAATTCAGGCTTATAACCTGTCTTCTTCATCATTGGAATGGTTACAGAACCTGTTGTTACTGTATTACCAACTGAGGAACCGGATACCATACCGCAAAGAGCGGAAGAAATAACGGCTACCTTGGCTGGTCCACCGGCAAAACGTCCTGCTACGCAGTTTGCCAGAGAAATGAAGAAGTTTGAAATTCCGGTACGTTCCAGGAAGGCACCAAAGATAATAAATACAACAATAAACTTAGAACATACATTGACTGGTGTGGAAAGAATACCTTCCTTTGTGTAGAAAAGGTTACGAATCAGGTACTTTACACGACCAAAGAATTCTGGATTGGTAAGTCCGTATGTCAGGGCATAAATCAGGAAGAATCCTGCTACAACTAAGATTGGAATACCAACACATCTACGTGTTACTTCAATCAGAGCTGCTACACCAACGATACCAATTACAATCTGATACCACTGAAAACGTGTTCCCTGGTTAATAATATTTCCTGCATTAAATGTGAAATAGAAATAAGATGCGGTACCTAAAATCATGAAGATGATATCGTACCATGGCATATAGTTTTCACGTGGCTTTGCAGACTTTTTCGCTGGGTAAATCAAAAATCCCATCATAATAATCAGGCCCATGAAAGATGTCAGTCTGATTTCCTCCAGAAAGGTAGAGAAAAGGGTTACCCAGATACACCAGAGAGAGAAAGCAGCTAAGATCAGGCTTACTACCATCTTAGGCTTACCTGTCCAGACTCTTGTGTTGGATTCACGGTCATATTTTTTCATAACCGCATCCACTGCTGCTTCACTTACTACTTCCAGATCTGCATTGCTTGTATTTTCTGCGGCAAGTTCATTTACCTGAAGCGTCTTTTTATCCTTACTCATGTATCTGCCTCCTATTCTTCTGTCCGAACCTGAATTCCATGTTCGGCATAATATTTTGCAGCACCTGCATGATAAGGCACATTTGTGATCTGACTGGCATTTTCAAGGGAAAGTTCAGCACCCTTGGCATTTTCTTTTGTAATTTCATCAATATGGTCGAAGATGGCAGCTGTAAGATTATAAACTGTGTCTTCGTCTGCATTTGCTGAAACAATTACAGTGGCTTCTACAGTGATGGTTTCCACTGGTTCATCCTGTCCAGGATATGTACCAGCAGGGATCTGGAATTTTGCATAGTATGGGCAATCCGCCGTGATCTTGTCACGAAGTTCACCATCGATATTTACAAGCCTAACGCCATTGGTTGTTGCAAGTTCTGTGATGGCTGTTGTAGGTGCACCGGCTACGATAAAGGCAGCATCAATATTTCCATCCTTCAGGGATTCCTTGGAAGCCTCAAAGGACTGGTACTGAGGGTTAATGTCATCCAGTGTGATACCTGCGCCGTTTAATACATCCAGAGCATTAAAGTAAACACCGGAACCTGCTTCACCGATAGAAACTTTCTTACCCTTCAGGTCCTCAACAGAATTAATATCATCATCCATGGTTATCAGCTGTACTGTTTCTGCGTAGAGGCATCCCAGCACGCGGAAGTCATGAGTTGGACCATCATTTTCGAAGGCGCGAGTACCTTCCCATCCATAAGTCATAACATCAGACTGGGTGAATCCCAACTGGAAATCTCCGTCCTGAACACTCTGGATATTAACTTTGGAACCTCCTGTGGATACGGCTGTAACACGTACATCTGCATAATTCTTCATGTACTGTGCCAGCACACCACCATAGGCATAATATGTGCCTGCAGTTCCGCCGGTACCAAACATCATTCTTTCTTTACCTGAACAGCCAGTCATACTAACTGCAAGGCAAAGAATTAGCAGTAATGTTAATACTTTTCTTGCTTTCAACTTTTTTTCTCCTACTTTTTATGTTTGCCAAATGAGATTTGCTCAGAATTTCATTTACAATACTTTTTCTTCTCTAATTTAGAAATCTCCAGGTTTTAAGCCCCAAAGTCTTCCTTAACAAAAACATAAACTCCCCTGAAAGCCCTATGTTTTCGAACTTTTACATTATAACAGACTTCTTATGAACTGTATAATACCACTTCCAGATTGCAGTACCGATGACAATAAAGTATCCCACAAAGGACCAGATATCTGGCAGTTCACTGAAGAAGAGAATACCCCAAAGAGATGCAAAGAGCACCTGGGAGTAATCGAAGACAGAAATTTCCTTGGCTGGTGCATATTTATAAGCACCAGTAATGGCAAACTGACCACCCGCTGCAGCTGCTCCGGCTGCAAGAAGCAGAAGCCACTGTTTTAAACGCATTGGATGATAGTCGAAAATTACAAAGGGGAGGCAAAGCAAAGATGTGAATACAGAGAAAAAGGCCACAATGACTTTTGCTCTTTCTCCTGATTGTCCCAGTCGTCTCACAAAGGTATAGGCAATACCTGCACCTAAGCCTCCCAGCAGAGCCACCAGAGCTGGCAGACTGGCAAGTCCGGCAGTTGGCTTTACAATAAAGGCCGCTCCCAGGAAAGCTACAATTACAGAAATCACTTCCACCACATTAGGCACTTCTTTCAGAATGAAAATAGATGCCACAATGGCAAAGAAGGGAGACATCTTATTTAGAATATTCACATCGGCCAGGCCCACATGGTCAATGGCCCAGAAATTACATATCATACCCAGACCACCAAAGATGGATCTGGCAAAGAGTCCAGGAAGACTTCCCTTTTTGATATAAAATTTTTCTTCTGTACGTGCCAGGGCAACAATGGCAATCACCGCTGCAATGGCATTTCGGAAGAAGGTCTTCTGCATGGTTGGCACATCCCCAGAGAGACGTACAAACACAGTCATAATGGAAAAGAAAAAGGAGTCAATAATAACCAGAGATATTCCCATAACATGAGGATTGATCATTTTCTTTTCTTCCTGCTGTCTATCTTTCATAGCTGTCTGTTTCCTTTTTGTCACAATAATAGGGCTGCAGATTTCTCTGCAACCCCTACTTTTGAAATCCGTCAATGTATTCTATCACACTGACCTTTATTAACATAGTTTCGAAAATCCCATTTGCAAAATTTAACTTTAAAGTCTTATTTTATACAGAATCTGAGATTCCAATATAGGTATAACCAGCAAGTGGTACGCCATTCCACGTTCCCTTAATTCTGGTAAGTCCCTCAAAGAAATAGAGATTGTCCATTTCTTCAAAGATGGATCTATGGCGCTTTGGTCTGAAGGACAGAAGGAAATGAAGATCCAAATCTGGTGCATTTACATGGGTAGTGAGTTTCAAATTATGATCCTCATGCTCTGCTTCCATGTAGTCCAGAATTTCATTACCAACTGGTTCCATCTCTACCTTACGCTCAAATCCTGCCTGCATAGTGATAACTGCCCAGTCATATTCCTGACCATTATCATAGGCAAACCAGAAATTCAGTGCATACTCTGCATCCAGTTTTGCGGAAATGATACCCCAGAAAGTCTGGTAGCTGGCCTTGGCGTTAAGCTTCTTTTCCGCCGAACGAATCAGATGCTTTCTGCCGAAAAGCGGAAGGGTAGAAACCTGTGGTAAATGGTTCTGCCATTTTCTATGGAACCAGGAGTCACCATGAATTTCAAGCAAGTGTCCACCAATAAAGTAGCTACCAGTTGTTTCACAATATGGGTATGAGAAATCGAATACAGACATGGAACCTGTATCCAGCTCACCCGTATCATTCACAAACTGCGCCTTATATCTAGGATTCAGAATTAACTGAAGGGTGAAGTCTTCTACTTCAAACAGGAGATGAAGTCCATCTTCTCTAAGAGAAATCTCGAAATCCGTTGTACGAATTGCTAGTCTCTCTGTAGATGCCATGATGGTTCCAGAATCCTTGGTATAGGTCTCACCATATTCTACCTGTTCGTTCTTGGTTTCATCCAGAAGGACGAAATAAGATGCCCAGCCTGTATGATCCGACAGAACATTATAGGACATCAGATTAAACAGATAATCCATGGTATGACCAGCTACCTTGAATTGGCCAAATGCCATATACGCATTATTAAAAAAGTCCTCTTTATAGGGAAGATCCTTTAGAATCTCGTCCACAACTTAAACCTCTATTCTGTTATTGTTAATTCTCAATCTCATTTTCCCTAAATAAGACTGCAGGGTGACTGGCAAATGAAGCCGCCACCGGATTGAACCCTTTACAGATTCAGGAGGCTGCTTGCAACAGAACCAGCAATACCCTGTGAAGATGACGCTGTTGATGTTGTTGTTTCAGGTCCGTTCATGTCAGGTCTTACTGTACCTGGCAGTGTAGGTGCCATCAGGACTCTACCTGATCCACGATATACATTTACGAAACCCTCCTTGGTTGCTGCAGATCCAATTGCATTTCCGGTTAATGTTTCAACAGTGAAATCAAGAGTGCTGGACCATGCAACAGCCATATTGCCATCGATCTTTAAAGTGTCATTGTTCAGTACAAATTCAAATAATTCTTCTCTTGGAACCGGTGTCTCAAATGCTGCAAAGCCCTGTCCATGAAGACCAAGGTTGAAGAGACCCTCTCCACCAAGAAGTGCAGAAGAAATGTTCTTTCTCTTCTGAATGTTTTCAGTAATGTTTGCATCGCAGGCAAGGAAAAGGCCATCGTCCAGTGTGATACCACCTGGCCAGTTCGCAAGATCTTCAATGATGATGTAATTGTAAGTTGGCTCACACATTACAAAACCCTGCCCCTGGTAAACGGTCTTAACGGCTGACTCACCTGTAACAGCTCCCTTAACCATCTTTCCTAAGAAGTTTCCTACACCTGTTACACCAGATGATGCCTGAACTGCTCCTGAGATCCACTGCATTTCACCAGCCTGTAGCTTAATTGCTGAGTTGTTAAGCTGGATGAGAAGCTGTCTCTTTTGCAGGTTCATCTGTGACATAAACCATTCCTGCTGGGCTGTCCATGGTGTTACAGAAGAATCCTTCTGGTGTTCATATACGAAATAGGAACCTCCACTTGCAATACACTTCATGTTGGCATTGTTAAAGACATTGTTAATTTGAATCATACTTTCTTCCTCCTTTTGAAAGTTCTATAAGTGGAGCTTAGTCCACACCCCCTGTTTCTGCGTTTCCTCTTCATAGTGCATGAAATCATCCCAAATTTATGCAAAATAAAGCCTTAAATAACGCAAATGTGGTATAGGATTTTGCAATCCCATACCACATTATTCTATCATACAAGTATCAAATCGTGTACAAAAAATTGACAAAAATCCATTTTTGTTGTTAGCGTCTCGCAAACGCCCACGCGAAGTACATTTGCACCTGTTTTATTATTTAATTTTCTCAGTTTCCGAAAGAAATTTAGTCCTATTCATGGAACTCACTATAGAAACTGGTCTTTAGGCCTTTACTTCTGCTGGACCATATTCCAGAGATTCGTTAAAGTTTCTTGCATTTTCCATGGTAACCGCTGCGATTGCCTGCAGAGCTTCTCTTGTGAAGAAGGCCTGGTGGCTAGTTACGATTACGTTAGGGAACTGTGTCAGACGAGCCACAATATCTTCCTTCAGCATGTCTTCTGAATGGTCCGTATAAACGTTCTCATCTTCTCCTTCATAAACGTCCAGAGCAACGGCATGGAACTTGTTTCTCTGCAGAGAATGAATAAGAGCTTCTGTATCGATGAGTCCGCCACGTGATGTGTTAACCAGCATAACGCCGTCCTTCATCATGTGCATTTCGTGAGCGCCGATCATATGATATGTTCCATTCTCGCCCATGATCAGTGGAGCATGAAGAGAAATCAGGTCTGACTTCTGAAGAAGTTCATCCTTGGAAACATATGTGAGAAGCCCCTCCTCTTCCAGAGCCTTGTTAGGGAATGCATCCCAACCAAGAACGGTCATGCCATAGCCCTTGCAAATACGAGCCATGCAAACACCGATACGGCCAGTACCTAAGATTCCAGCAACCTTATTATGAAGGTCAACACCAAGTAAACCGCTCAGTGCGAAGTTGTTATCACGAACCTTGTTATAAGCCTTATTGATACGGCGGTTAGCTGCCTGAATGATTGTCATGGCATGCTCTGCAACCGCATATGGAGAATATGCTGGAACACGGAGAACGGTAATACCATACTCAGCACAGGCCTTAACATCCACATTGTTGAAACCAGCACATCTGAGAAGAATCAGGCGAACACCGCAATCATGAAGGAGTTCGATTACCTTTCTTGGAGCTTCATCATTTACAAAGATACAAACTGCATCATAGCCTGTTGCCAGATGTGCTGTTTCTTCTGTAAGTCTTGTATCAAAATACTTAATAGAAGCATTATAGGCACCTTCGCCACGATCCTGTGAAAGCTCACTGAAGAAGATTCTGTCATAATCCTTTGTACCATAGAAAGCAACTCTTAATACGTCAACCTTCTTGTTCTTTGGTGCAGATTCAACAAGAACTTCCTGAATTTTTGCTAAAGCTTCCTTCTCATCAGGACCTTCTGCTGAAACGATGAGCTTATCACCCTTCATAGCATGTAATGCCATAATACGAAGTACGCTGTCACCAGACGCCTTTTCTCCATTGCACTCGATTGTCACCTGGCTCTTGAAAGAGACACAAGCCTGTGCGATATGTGCAGCTGGTCTTGCGTGAATGCCCAGTGGGTTCTTAACAATATACTCAAATTTTTCCATTTTCCACCTCCGTATTGGAATCCCTACCGGTTTTTCCAACTGACTCCCGCAAAGTTCATTTGCAGGGCCATACATTTCTTTTCACAAAACTCGTCTCATAGCAGTCCCATCTGTTATATAGATGCCCACAAGATTTGCGAATTGAATTTTACACTACTGAATTTATTATAGCATAGGTAAAAAGGCGGTAGTATAGCATAATCCCCCTATTTATCGGAAATTTCTGCCAATTTTATTAAATATTTATCATTTAATTTTACTGAGGAATCAGTCCCAGGACGATGATTACCAGAATGAGCAGAGGTACAACCACTGTCAGGTAAATCTGTGTCGCTTTGCCCTTGGAATACTTGGCACCCTCTCCGGAATTTGCTTCTGCGATAAAGTTCTTATACTTCCAGCCAATTGGCAGCACGCAGAAAAGCACAAAAATCAATGAGCCGATTGGAAGCAGCAGGTTACTTACGACAAAGTCTTCAGAATCCAGCACGTCACGATTGCCGATCAGGTGAAGATTTGACCAGACATTGTAGCCAAGTACACATGGAATAGAACCCAGCCAAATGATAAAGAGGTTGAGAATAATTGCAAGCTTCTTCTTTACCTTAAAGTTATCTGCAAACTGAGCAATGATATTCTGGAATACGGCGATAACTGTAGAGAAGGACGCGAAGATCATGAAGAGGAAGAAAAGGCTTCCCCAGATTCTTCCGCCAGCCATGTAATAGAAAACGGTTGGCAGTGTGTTAAAGATCAGAGCTGGTCCCTGCGCCTGGTCAACGTGATATGTGAAGCAGGCTGGGAAAATAATCAGTCCTGACATAAGGGCAACCGCTGTATCCAGGGCGCAAATTCGGATAGCTTCTCCTGGAAGAGACTGGTCTTCTGCCATGTAAGAACCAAAGATTTCCATGGCACCAATACCTAATGAGAGGGTAAAGAAAGCCTGGTTCATGGCATTCTTAACAATATTGCCAAAACCCACTTCTGCGATACGGTCCTTGTTTGGCACCAGATAGAAAGTAAGGCCTTCCCTTACACCGCTTAAAGTAAAGCTGTTTATTGCAAGAATCAGCATGAGTACAAAAAGAGAAATCATCATAACCTTGGAAACGCGTTCCAGACCATTCTGTAAGCCAAAGGAAATTACGATAATACCAGCCAATACAACGATGGACATACAGATCATCATTTCTTTGGGATCTGCCAGCAGATCTCCGAAGATTCCAGAAATAGTATCCGTAACCTCTTCCCCTTCATGCTTGAAAGAGAACTCACCACGAACAAACTTAATAAAGTAAGAAACCATCCAGCCTGTAACTGTAGTGTAATACATCATAAGCAGATAGTTACCAATCATACAGACCCAGCCATGAAGGTGCCAAAAACTCTTTGGCCCCTCCAGGGCCTTATATCCCATAAGGGCTGATTTGCGACTGGCACGGCCAACTGCCAGTTCACAAGTTAGAACAGGAACCCCCAGAAGCACTAAGAATCCCAGATAAATCAAGACAAAAAGGCCTCCCCCCTGTCCTGCTATATAAGGGAAACGCCAGACATTACCAATACCAATTGCACAGCCAGCACTAACCAGGAGAAATCCTAGTCGTGACTTAAAACTGTCTCTCTTTTCTTCCATATCCAATAACCATCCTCATATTTTTCTCTTATATTCCTACTCTTATTTTGCCTGAAGGAAACCTTCCTTCATACCAGTGACAAAACAAAAGCCCTTGCAGTAAAGACTACTGCAAGGGCAATTTTACAATACTTATTCTACGCGTTCAACCTTGATTGTGTTTGTGTTACCAGACTTACCGTTAACCACACCAGCTGTTACAACTACGTTATCGCATACAGTCAGATTTAGAATATCCTTGGCATTCTTTACAGAATCCTTGAACATATCATCCATGTTTTCATACTCAGGGCAAAGGAATGGTGTAACCCCCCATGAAAGGTTCAGCTTACGGAATACCTTTGGAGATGTAGTCATACCTACGATATCCACTGGACATCTGAAACGAGATACCATGCGGGCTGTACGTCCTGACAGAGAATTTACAACGATTGCCTTGGCATCAACATCGATGGCCATAGCACATACAGAGTGTGAAATCGCATCCATGTTGTTGCGAACTTCAAAGTCTGCGTTACGGAATCTCTTAATGTAATGAATATGCTCTTCTGTGAACTGGACTGTACGAGCCATTGCCTTAACAGCCTCAACTGGGTACTTACCAGAAGCTGTTTCACCAGAAAGCATAACAACGGATGTTCCATCGTATACAGCGTTTGCGACGTCCGATACTTCCGCACGTGTTGGACGTGGATTCTGAATCATAGACTCCAGCATTTCTGTTGCTGTAACTACACGGGAACCAAGCATACGGCACTTAGAAATCAGATACTTCTGTACAGAAGGTACTTCGTATGCAGGAATTTCTACACCAAGGTCACCACGAGCAACCATGACACCATCTGCTACAGAGCAGATATCTTCGATGTTATCAACGCCGGCACGATTTTCGATCTTAGCAATAATTTCAATATCAGAGCCCCCGTGTTCATCCAGGAACTTACGCATTGTGCGAATATCATTTCCTGTTGATACAAAAGAAGCAGCTACAAATTCAACATCATTTTCAATACCAAAGAGCAAGTCGCTCTGATCCTGCTTGGAAAGGAATGGCTGGTCCAGAACCTTTCCTGGGAAGTTCATTGACTTATGGTCAGAGAGAACGCCACCAGCAACTGTTTCACAGATTGCATCATTACCTTCGATGGCCTTTACCTTAAAGATTACAAGTCCGTTGCAGACAAGGATCGTATCTCCAACTTCCAGTTCATCCATCAGATTCTTGTAAGAAACAGAAACCTTTTCCTGATTACCAACAATGTCATCTGTTGTGAAGGTAAATGTATCTCCATCCTTCAGAGTGATTTTTCCATTTTCGAAAACACCAACTCGATACTCAGGTCCCTTTGTATCCAGCATGATTGGAATTGGAAGTCCCAGTTCCTCACGAAGTTTCTTAATGGTATCGATCTTACCTTTATGTTCTTCATGTGTACCATGAGAGAAGTTCAGACGGGCAACGTTCATACCGGCAAGCATAAGCTTACGCAGCACCTTTTCATCCTGTGAAGCAGGTCCAATTGTACAAATGATTTTAGTTTTTCTCATAATATCTTCCTTTCAGAAAGCAAGTTAACGAAAACATAAACATCTTATAAGTTTTTCTAAAAGACCGCAAGATAAGTAATGACTATTTGTCTAGAATTTTTTTGGCTTTCCTTGGTGAAATTGCACGCAACTAAAATGTAACGCTTGTTCTCAAGCATTTTTCGGTCATTTTCACGCAAAGGTGAGCATCATAAAGACATAATTGCTCCGGCATTGGCCTGATATTCTGCCAGGCTCTTGGACTTCCGGATTTCCTTCACAAACTTGTCCACCAGCGTCTTCTTCTCAGAACTGGCTCCCTGCAGGAAAATGGCATTGTCAAATTCGCCCCAGTAGAACCAAAGTTCCTTCATCTTCTCCACCACCGGTCTTTCTCCAGAATAATCGGCAAGATAGCCCTCCACAAGTGCCTTGTGGAATTCACGGAATTGCTTACGCCAGTTTGAATCATCCTGACCGGGAATCCCTGCATTTAGTGTGCCCTGCCCTGCATTTAATGTACTCTGCCCAGCACCAGCATTAAATTCTCTCTGCAGCTTGCCTGCCAGTCTAGGATTTGCAATGGCGCCTCGCCCTATCATAATATCTCCGGCAAATGCGTTGCCCACAGGCACAATTTCCTGCAAGCGTTTTACGTCTTCCACCGAATTCAAATCCCCATTGTATGTAAGAGGAATACCTGTCACATATTCTGTGATTTTCTTAAAGACTTCCATACGGGCATGGCCTGTATAAAACTCCGTACCAAATCTCGGATGCACAATCAGCTCGGATACCGGATACTGTTTGAAAATATTCAGCATTCTTTCCGTCTGATTGATCCAGGCCTCCTGCAGTCCTTCTTCCTCCGTATTTTCTGGTGCCTGATAACCAATACGACATTTGATGGAAACCTTCAATGGACACTTGGAAAAAATCCCCTCCAGGTCCTTTTCCACCTGATCCATCACCTTAAAGGAACCAGCGCCTCGGCCCTTATTCACAACCGTCTTGGAAGGGCAACCCAGATTCAAATTCACCTCTTCATAGCCCAGAGCCTGAATTCCCTGCACAATGCGCAGGAAAATTTCCGGATTATGTTCCAGAATCTGCGGCGTAAGTGGCGCCGCTGGATTCTTCTCCGGCAGCACCTCCGTTTTAAATTTCCCGCTAAGCTTTCCTGTATTCAGGAAAGGAGTGAAATAGTGGTCAATTCCACCATAATACTCTGCAAAAGTTTTTCTATAGACATGGCCTGTCACACCCTCAAGTGGGGCAAGTTCGATCTTCATATATTATCTCTCTTATTTCATTAAATTTGGGCAAATGAGTTTTGCGCAGGTTAGTTGGCATCCAGAATCTGAAGCAGTTCTTCCTGGGTGATGCTGGCGCTACCAACACCTTCGCCACTTAAAACTTCCTCAGCCAGGGATTTCTTTTTCTCCTGGAGTTCCAGAATCTTCTCTTCCACGGACTGCTTCATAATCAGCTTGTAAACGCTGACTGTATTCTTCTGACCAATACGGTGAGCACGGTCGGTGGCCTGATTTTCCGCAGCCACATTCCACCATGGATCGTAGTGAATTACAATGTCCGCTCCCGTAAGGTTGAGACCAGTTCCACCAGCCTTCAGGGAAATAAAGAAGACGTTGGTATCATCTTCGTTGAACTGATTTACCAGCTCCAGACGCTGCTGCTTTGGTGTGTTACCACGAATGTCGTAGTAAGTGATGCCCTGGGCTTCCACGTCCTTCTCCAGCAGATCCAGCATAGAAGTAAACTGGGAGAACACCAGGATTTTATGGCCGCCGTCAACCGCATCCTGAATCAGCTGCAGGCAGGCTGCACGCTTAGCAGATTCCCCCTTATAGTTGTCCACACAAAGACTAGGATCACAACAAATCTGACGGAGTTTGGTAAGCTCAGCCAGAATCTGGAAACGCTTCTTAGAAAAGTCTTCCTTGGAAGTTGTCCCCAGCTCTGTTTTCAGTTTTGTCACTTCTCCATCATAGAGCTTCTGCTGCTCTCCAGAAAGACCAGCAAAGTAAACCTCTTCCAGCTTTGGAGGAAGATCCTTCAATACGTCCTTCTTCAGACGTCTCAGGATAAATGGAGAAATCATCTGCTTCAGCTGCTGGGACATATCATCATCCTGATGCTTTACGATTGGCGTCTCAAAGACCTTCTTAAAAGTCTGATACTTGTAAAGGAAACCAGGCATAAGGTAGTCGAAGATTGACCAGAGTTCAGATAATCTGTTCTCAATTGGTGTACCAGTTAAGGCATAGCGAACCTTACTATCTATCAGTTTTACAGACTTCGCCGCTGCTGTTGTGGAGTTCTTAATATTCTGTGCTTCATCAATAACTTCCACATCGAAGGACTTGCCTTCATATTCAGCGATATCTCTCTTCAATAAATCGTAGGAAGTTACGATTACATCATAATCATCACTTTGGGTAAGCAACTGGGCTCTCTCCTGCTGATTACCTGTAACCACCAGAACACTTAAGTCCGGCGCAAAGCGGGCAAGTTCTGCCTGCCAGTTAAAAATCAGAGCTGCTGGGGCAATGATAATGCTGTGAGGAGGTGTGAGATCCCGCTGGTTTTTCTCATCCTGCTGACTCTTCTGGCAAATGTACTGCTTTTTCATATCCTCCAGCAAAGTAATCATCTGAAGGGTCTTACCCAGACCCATATCATCTGCCAGAATTCCACCGAACTGGTACTGACCCAGCGTCTTCAGCCAACGGAAACCAGACTCCTGATAATTTCGAAGGATTCCCTTCATTTGGTCAGGAATTTCAAACTCTGCTTCACTGAAGGAATGAAATTCCCTGATTAAACGACGGAATTCCCTGTCCTTGGAAGTCAGGAAATCCTCCCGGTTTTCCAGCATACTATCCAGATAGAAAGCACGATAAACTGGCAGATTCATCTTGCCACTTACCAGTTTTCTAGGAGACAGGTGCATAGACTGCATCATCTGATAGAGGGTATCAATATTCTCTGAATTTGTTTCAATGAAGTCACCACTGGCAAGTCTGTGATACTTCTTCTTTGGATCATAGGACTGCAGAATTTCAATGAGTTCTTCCGATGTAATATCTGAACTTGTAACGGATAAATCCAGGAGTCCGGAAGAAACCGAAACACCCACAGATACCTTTGGATTTTTTCGAATCTTGGTGGACTGGAAAGCTTCTGTACAGCGAACTTTTCCCAGAGTCTGGAGGGCTTCCACAGCATCATGAAGGATGCCAAAGGCGTGTTCTTCGTCATTCACACAAAGGAAATGCTTTTCCGATCTCAGATTAAAGAAAGAACGAATAACAGACATTACTCTTTCTTCCTTGGCCAGATTTCTCATCTGCCAGAGATGCTCCTCTGAAATACCAAGACTATTATCATCCCGATTCATCAGAGAGAACTTTTTATCCTTATAAGAAACATAGGCACCACACAGAAAATATTTACTGGTGACATCCAGATCAAAGGAGAAGTGAGCTCTTACTGGCTTTTTAGCCTCATCAAAAAGTCCTTCTTCCATTTCCACATCTGCAATTTCCTGCAGATATGGTAGCGTATCGTAATAAAAAGCAGACAGATACTTTGGTCCAATGGTAAGACTGATATGACCATTTTCTGCCGCATCTAAAAGTGGTCTGGCGTGACGAATATCTTCTGGAGAAACTCGATTAATGTGATGACTGGAAATATAATAAGAACATTTCTCACCTCGAATCAGCACTGGTACATCTCCATAAATATGAATACCACCTGCTAAATCCATGTCGGAGCGTACTGCTTCCACATTCAGGAAAAGCGGCAGTGCCGCATCCCGAAGGCGCATCATCTTCACACCATCCTGGGTACTTACTTCCACACCCTCTCTTGGAATCAGGTGGCAGAAAGCATCCAGTGCTTTTCCTGTTAAAATCAACTGATTTTTAATTTTGATATCTGGTGAATATAACTGCTGAGGTTCATAGAAGCGGACATTTTCCAGCTGGGTCACTGCATCATCCATCATGTGGTAGAGATCCATGGACTCTTCTGCAATATTCTTTGCATCCACAAAATAATCCTTTTTACCAGCCTTTAATTTTCCACCAGTTCTGGCAGTTCTTACGAAATCCGTAATATTTCTGATCTTGTACATCTTGTCATTTCCATAACGGAATGAAAGTGCCAGACGATCAGATTCTGTAAGGGAAAGGCTTGGTTCCAGATAGATTTTCTCTTCTTCCAGCTTTGGCTTTTCCTCTTTCTCTTCCTCCTGGTTCAGACCTGAAATCTTAGGTCCTGCCTGAATAGCATCCCAAATGAGTTTGGAGGCTCTTTCATCGGTTGGGTCACCTGGATTTTCCTTCCAGATTCTTTCGCCCAGCATATAAAGAATGGCTGCTTTATGGGCACAGGTAATCTTCTTTGCATCCGAAATTCTTGGACACTTCCAGTTCTCACATCGCATATCGATGATACGAGAAGAATTAAAATAAACCATTACTTTGGAATTATAATAGTATGGTGGCTCAGCAAAACTTGCCTGGGCTCTCCATATATTTTCTCCATCCTGAAATTGACCTGGCATTTTTGCCACAGTAAATCCAGAGAATTTATTTTCTTCCTGGGCCATTTCCTTACCCTGCTTCCAAAGATCCAGAGTCATTGAAACGGAACGCATAATGGAAAGATAATTGAAGAAATAAGTTCCACCACGGAACTTCTCCTCAATCTCCTCCAATACATCTGACCAGGCACTGGCAGTTTTTACCTTTTCCTGCATATCCTCTGGAAGTCCAGTCTTTGCGGGGCGACCAACGCCCACATTGGAAAATAAATCATCCAATCTTTTTAACTTATCCAGATTCTTTTCTTGACTTTCATTTTTCTCATCAAATGAACTCAAATTTTTTCTCCATTCTTGTCTTTTCGCAAATTTCTAGTCTATTTTCACGATCTATTATCTTTAGAAATTTCTTACCATCCGATTTCTATTTCTATTACTTTACTGAATTTCAGCCTTCTGCTTTTCGTAAATATCTACGAGCAGATCATTTGCCTGCATACGGTCAATAATCTGTTTGATGCAACTCTCCAAAGGTGCGCCCTGGCTATAATCAGCAGGGGCAAAGAGGTTGATTCTGTCCTGACGCATCAGTTCCTTTACGGTATCTTTACTCTTTTCATTTTCTTCCTGGTAAACTGCAACCGAGTAGCCGCCATTTACCTTTACCAGTTTCATGCAAGGAACATCGGTTACGCCATCGGCGATATAAATCATGTTATGGAATGGCACCCGACGCTGATTTTCCGGCGTAAACTCATTTACGGTACGATCGTCGGAAAGGTCCATAACACCCTTATTAATACGGAATAAAATCTGGGTCTTTGTGGTGTAATTCACCACATTCTTGGGCCAGACAGCCACGCCATTTTCATCATATAAAAATTCGCAGGCAAAGATTTCCTTAAAGGCATCCTTGATTTCACAACCCTCAATAATTTCCTTCAGACCAGAAGAAATGATGTAGTGCTCAATGCTTACACCATGCTCTTCTCCATACTGATTGATGCGGTCAAACCAGGTCTTAACCCCTGGATAGAACTGAAGTTTTTCACCCGCTTTTACAAAGTTCTCTCTGCGAATACTTTTTCTGTGATTTCTGGATTCTGTAAGCATGAGGTAGAGATAGGAAAGGACAGGATCCATCTGTTCATCCTGGGCCAGCTCATTTGACTGACTCCAGAACTCATCTGCTGTCAGACCAATTTCTGGAATAAAAGAATACTCCTGCATATTGGTGGTGCAAAGGGTTTTATCAAAATCATACATGATTGCAATTACTGGTTTTTCCATATCTTCCTCCTTGGAAAAGCAGACCTTTTCCTACGCAAAATCCATTTGCCCAAGTCCTCTTGAAGCAAAAAATAATTATACACTACAAATTTTTCACATACAAGCAAAGGGGCTGTGAAAAAATGAGATAATCATTTTTTCCAGCTCCATTTTTATATCATTTTTTGTGAGGTATGCTGTTTCTGGCAAAAATAGAGTATAATGCCCCTTTCCCCAAAAACTACAAACTTTTTTGATTAGGCAGCTTCTTGGAGACGCATCTTTTTATTG
>OMVA01000098.1 GCA_900314445.1 uncultured Lachnospiraceae bacterium
CAAAGAAGGAAACAAAGAAGACAAGCACAAAGAAGACCACTAAGAAGTCTGCCAAGAAGGATGCTGGTAATTTTGAAGAAATTCTTCAGCAGATTTATGAGGATCTTGGACCAGATGCTACTTCAATTAACCTGGAAACAGATGTTATGCCAGTTGTAATTGATAATGCCAATGGTGCTGACATGAATGAAGAATTCTGGCAGATGATTTTCGACTTCTTTGAAAATAAGGGACTCAGCGTTCTTGAAAATGATAATGAGAACGAAGAAGCTGCTGCTGAAGAAGCTGAAAAGGCTGCAGAAGCTGCTATGAAAAAGAAGGAAAACAAGAGCGACGATGCTGATGAAGCAGACCTTGATGATGTTGACATTGATGAAGAGGAACTGGAAAAGGATCCTACAGATGATGATCTGGATTTAGATGACTCTGTTGATGTTGATTATGGCGAAGATGATACAGAAGATTCTCTGATTGCAGAACATGCACAGTCTTCAAAGGACTATGATGATGACGATGAAGAGAATACACTTTCTATTAATGATACATTCGATCCTGTTGATGTAGACGAACCTACAGATGAAGATCTTCGTAACGAAGAAAATCTGGAAGAGAGTGAACGTAAGAAGGCAGCAAAGGGCGAGACAGACTTCAGCGAAAAGACATTCCTGGAAGATCCAGTAAAGATGTATCTGAAGGAAATCGGTAACTATAAGCTTCTTACTGGTGAAGAAGAAGTAGAGCTTGCCAAGAGAATTGAACAGGGTGATCAGCTGGCAAAGGATAAGCTTACAGAAGCTAACCTTCGTCTGGTAGTTAACCTTGCCAAGAAGTACGTGCGTCGTGGTATGGCACTTCTTGACTTGATTCAGGAAGGTAACATGGGTCTGATTAAGGCCGTTGAAAAGTTTGACTATCGTAAGGGATTCAAGTTCTCTACATACGCTACATGGTGGATTCGTCAGGCTATTACAAGAGCTATCGCTGACCAGGCTCGTACAATTCGTATTCCTGTTCATATGGTAGAAACAATCAACAAGCTTTCTCGTATTCAGCGTCAGCTTGTACAGGAACTTGACCGTGACCCAACCCCAGAAGAAATCGCTGCACGTATGGATATTACAGTAGAACGTGTACGTGAAATTCAGCAGATTGCTCAGGTACCTAAGTCACTGGAGACACCAATTGGTGAAGAAGATGATTCACACCTTGGTGAATTCATTCCGGATGAAAATACTGCAGCTCCTGATGAAGAAGCTTCTAAGGCTATGCTTAGAAAGGAAATTGAAGAAATCCTGGGCACACTGACAGATCGTGAGCAGCAGGTTATTCGTCTTCGTTTCGGTCTTGATAATGGCCAGCAGCAGACTCTGGAGCAGGTTGGTAAGGAATTCAATGTAACTCGTGAACGTATTCGTCAGATCGAAGCAAAGGCACTTCGTAAGCTGAAGTACCCGGCTCGTCAGAAGAGACTGAAGGACTTCCTGTAAAATGGATCGTAATATTAATTCTAATTTAACAAAAAGAATGCAGATGGTGGCGGGATTCATTCCGCCCCATTTTGTAATTGCAGACATTGGTTGTGATCATGCCTATGTTTCCATTGCAGCAGCTCTGAAGGATCCTTCCAGAAAAGTGCTGGCCATGGATGTGAGACCAGATCCTTTGAAGATTGCCAGGGAGAATATCCGAGAATTTGGGTTGGAAGACCAGATTGAAATTCGTCTTTCCAATGGCTTTGAAGCTTTGAAAAAGGATGAGTCAGATTGCGCAGTCATTGCAGGTATGGGCGGTCAGCTCATGCATGATATTTTGGCAAATGGACTTTGCAAGATGCATGATGGCTATGTACTGATTCTGTCACCACAATCAGAACCTGAACTGGTTCGTGGCTTTCTTAGAGAGCATGGTTTCACCATTGAAGCAGAGAATATGTGCTTTGATAAAGGCAAGTATTATATTGCCATTCGTGCTGTTCTTCATCTGGAGGATGTCTCTTCCAGGGACATAAATGCTAAGGATGAAAAGAGCCTCCTTGCAGAAGACGCCCTGGATCAATATGGTGCCTGTCTCATTGGGGATAAAAATCCTGTGCTCATTGAATTTGTAAAAAGGGAAGAAGAAAAACTTCTTTCTGTTCAGGAAAAGCTGGGCAAGATGGATAGCCAAAGTGCAAAAGAAAGATACCAGGCAGTTACTTACGAATTGGAAAAGCTTGGATTTGTAAAGGATGCATTAAAGAAATAAGGGGGTAAGCTTATGATTTGTCAGGATATTATTCAAGTATTAGAAAAACTATCACCAAAGCCATATGCTTTAGGCTTTGATAATGTTGGACTCCTGGTGGGAGATTCCCATAAAGAAATCAAAAAAATCTTTGTTGCTCTGGATGCTGATGAAAAGACAGTGGATGAGGCTGTGGCTGCAGGAGTGGATATGCTTGTAACCCATCATCCAATGATTTTTCATGCCATTAAGTCTGTGAACGAAGAGAATGGACTGGGTAGAAAAATCCTCAAGCTGGCCGGCAATCACATTTGCCTGTATGCTATGCATACAAACTTTGATGTGATGGGGTCTATGTCGGATCTTGCGGCTAAGAGACTGGGTCTTGCCAAGGCAAGTGTTCTGGAATCCACAGCGGATGATGGAGAAGGAATCGGTCGTATTGGTGAGATTTCTGCGGTGAAGACCCTGGAGGATCTGGCAGACCTTGTGTGTAAGAAGTTTAAGCTGGATGAGGTGATTGTATACGGAGATCTTAAGGCGCGTGTAGAGCGAATCGGTATTATCCCAGGTTCCGGCAAGAGCATGATGGATGCGGCCGTGGAACAGGGTGTGGATGCCCTGGTAACTGGAGATTTCGGTCATCACGAAGGACTGGATGCCATTGAGGCTGGAATCAATGTAATCGATGCTTCTCATGCAGGAATCGAACGCATTTTTATTCCATTTATGGGCGAGTATTTGAAGGAACAGTTACCAGAAAAAATTGAAATTATTGAAAAAGATTTGCAGGAAACAGTACCAGGCAAATTTTATCATAGCAAATAAAAATTCGGCGCATTCTCGGGCTTTTGTTTTGGGGGTGCGCCGATTATAATTGGCTTGTAAATATTTTGTATAGGGGTGATTCATTTGGTAGATAAAAAGGTAATCAATTTAAAAATTGAAGTGGCAAATGGAATGTGCAAGAATCTCACAGCATTTGAAGGGGTGACGCTTACAGAAGTTGCAAAGCAGGTGTTTGGAGAAGAGGATAAAGAATATGTTGCGGCTTTTGAAGATGGAAGACTTCGGGAATTGCATGCTCATGTCAACCATTCTGCAGACATTCGTTTTGTTTCTGTTCATTCAAATCTTGGTTTTGATTTATATAAGAGAAGCTTGATTTTACTCATGTTAAAAGCCACCAGCGATGTGCTAAAGGATGAGAATAGTCATGATGTGATAAGAGTTCTTTACTCTTTAGGAAAGGGCTTTTTCTGCACAGCAGGGGAGAATATTACAGAAGAAAGAATTTCTGCCATTGGTTCTCGTATGAGAGCACTTGCAGAGAAGAATATCAAACTGGAAAAGAAAAGCGTATCTGTAAGAAAAGCCAAGCAGATCTTTGAAGAAAGAGGTCTTACAGAAAAGGCAAGACTTCTGAAATATCGGCGTTCTTCTAAAATTAATCTCTATCAGCTGGATGATTACAGTGACTATTTTTACGGCTATATGGTACCTACCACAGGCTATCTTTCTGCCTTTGATATTGTGCCTTATGAGGATGGATTCGTTCTGGTTCTTCCAGATCAGGAGACCTTGAAGGTTCTGCCATATAAGGCACCACAGAAACTGTATCAAATCTTAAGAAAGTCTGAAGACTGGGGTGATGCCTTAGGTATTGATGGCGTTGGTGAATTGAATGACATCATTGTAGAAGGCAGAATGAATGAAGTAATGCTGGTGCAGGAAGCTTTGATGGAGAAGCAGATTGCAGATATTGCAGAAAGAATAAGGGAAGAAAAAAGAAAGATCATTCTTATTGCAGGCCCTTCCTCTTCAGGAAAGACAACCTTCTCCCGTAGACTGTCCATTCAGCTCATTGCTCATGGCTTGTCACCTCATCCAATTTCCATGGATAACTTTTTCAAGGAAAGGGTAGATACACCAAAACTTCCAAATGGGAAATACGATTTTGAATCCCTGGCAGCCATGGACCTGGAGCTCTTTAATAAGGATATGAAGGCCCTGCTGGATGGAGAGAAGGTGGATATGCCAAACTTTGATTTCATGTCCGGTGAAAAAATATATTCAGGTGATGTGATGCAGATGGGACCTAATGATGTTTTGGTGGTGGAGGGAATCCATGCCCTGAATCCTGCCTCAACCTACGCCCTGCCAGCGGAACAGAGTTTTAAGATTTATATCAGTGCTCTGACTCAGCTGAATGTAGATGAACATAATCGAATCTCTACAACGGATACAAGACTTCTTCGCCGTATTGTGCGAGATGCCAGAACCAGAGGCAACGATGCCGCCAGAACCATTGAAATGTGGCCAAGCGTAAGAGCAGGAGAGGAAGAGAACATCTTTCCATTCCAGGAAGAAGCGGATGTGATGTTTAACTCCGCTTTGATTTATGAGTTGTCTGCCATCAAGATCTTTGCAGAACCTTTGCTCTTTGCTGTTCCAGAAGATTCGGATGCCTATTATGAAGCAAAACGATTACTCAAATTCCTGGATTATTTTCTGGGAATTGATGCATCCAGCCTACCACAGAATTCTCTGATGCGAGAGTTCATTGGAGGAGGCTGCTTTAAAATCTAATTCCTTTGCAAATGGGATTTGCATCCACAAAAGAATGTATTAGCAAAAGGATAGAAAAAAGATATGAATATAAAAATGCCACATGCTGCATTGCAACATGTGGCATTTTCTTTAATGCGAGTCAGACGATAAGCCGGGTTATGTCGTTGGGTGATCATCTTTCTAGACCTTTTGTTACCAAAAGGTTCAAGCAACCTACCATGGCCAGTAATCGGGCGGGCAGCCCTTCATTGGTCAAACTTGGTCTTGCTTCGGATGGGGCTTGCAATGCCGTCTCTGTTACCAGATCCGCGGTGAGCTCTTACCTCGCCTTTTCACCCTTACCATTTCTGGCGGTTTGTTTTCTGCTGCGCTTTCCTGAGGGTTACCCCTAGCGGACGTTATCCGTCATCCTGCCCTGTGAAGCCCGGACTTTCCTCACCTGGAAATTCTTCCAGCCGCGACCACCTGTCCGACTCGCTAGGCGATTGTAACACAAAGGGGACTAGTGGTCAAAGTTGCTACAAATGAAATTGATTCGGGCTTATAATAAGAAGGTCAGAAAATGAAATTTATGGTAAAATGTTCAAGTTGATTATTTAATAGATAACGGGACTGTCTGTGGGCAGTTCATTTGCATATATTAGAAGTGTTATTTAAGAAATAGAGGTATTTTTTTGAAACGATTATTTATTGCGGAAAAACCATCTGTTGCTCAGCAGTTTGCACAGGTTCTTCACGTAAATGCCAGAAAGAATGGCTATTTGGAAAGTGATGAATACATTGTGACCTGGTGCGTGGGACATCTTGTAACCATGTCCTATCCAGATGCATATGATCCTTCTTTGAAGAAGTGGGCCTATGACACGATTCCTTTTGTTCCGGATGAATTCAAGTATGAGGTGATTAACAATGTTAAGAAGCAGTTTGATATTGTTTGTTCTCTGCTGAATCGTGAGGACGTGAGTACCATTTATGTCTGCACCGACTCGGGACGTGAAGGAGAATACATTTACCGTTTGGTGGATCAGATGGCAAATGTGGGTGATAAAAAAGAGAAGAGACGTGTGTGGATTGATTCCCAGACAGAGGAAGAAATCAAGCGTGGTATTAAGGAAGCAAAGCTGCTTTCAGAGTATGATAATTTATCCTCAGCTGCCTACCTTCGTGCCCAGGAAGATTATCTGATGGGTATTAACTTCTCCAGAGCTCTTAGTCTTAAGTATTCCTATTCCATCAGGCAGTATCTGGGACTGGATAAGTGCGTAATCGCCGTTGGCCGGGTTATGTCCTGTGTACTGGGGATGATTGTGAGACGTGAATGGGAGATTCGAAAATTCGAGCCAACGCCATTTTTCCGTGTGACTGCCTCTCTGGGTAAGAAGCCGGAAGAAGCAGATAATTCAACCCTCTTTCATGCGGAATGGAAGGCTGTGGCCGGCTCTAAATATGAGAACAGTCCAAAGCTTTATAAGGAAAATGGATTCAAGGAAAAGAAGGATGCTGAAGAATTAATTACTTATCTGGAAAATCCACTTCCTGTAACCATGAAGGTTCTTTCTGTTAATAGAAAAACAGAGAAAAAGAATCCACCTATGCTTTACAATCTGGCGGAATTACAGAATGAGTGTTCAAAGAAGTTTAAGATTGACCCTTCTCAAACCTTACAGATTGTTCAGTCTTTATATGAAAAGAAACTGGTAACTTATCCAAGAACAGATGCCCGTGTGCTTTCCACAGCGGTGGCAAAAGTTATTAATCAGAATATTAAGGGACTGGCATCCTATGACCCCCTGGCCATCTATGTCAATTACATTTTGAAGGAAAAGACATATGAGGGAGTTGCCAAGACCAAGTATGTAAATGATAAGGCAATTACAGACCACTATGCCATTATCCCAACAGGACAGGGACTGGGACAATTGCAGAACCTGCCGAATCTGGAGCGGGGCGTTTATGATTTGATTGCCAGACGCTTTATTGGAATTTTCTGTCCACCAGCAGAATATCAGAAGATGACACTTGTGTTGGAAAGACATGGAGAGCAGTTTACTGCCAACTTCAAGGAACTGGCAAAACCTGGTTTCCTAAAGGTGGTTGATCCAAAGGTTGCAGAGTCCAGAACAGAAAATGACACTGACGATAAGACTGATGATAAGGGAGATGGGGCAGCTAAAAATGCAGATCAGCCTGCTGATGGCGTAGAGCCAGAAGAAAAGATGGCATCTCCTCAGGAAGCTGTGGAGTATTTGTCACGTCTTAGAAAAGGAAGTACACTGTCTGTAAATGGCTTCCATATCAAGGAAGGTAAGACCCAGTCTCCAAAAAGATACACATCTGGTTCTATGATCCTTGCCATGGAAAATGCTGGTCAGCTTATTGAAGATGATGAACTGCGTGAGCAGATTAAGGGCTCCGGTATCGGTACTTCTGCCACACGTGATGCCATCATCACCAAGCTTGTAACCAATACCTATATTAATCTGAACAAGAAGACCCAGGTGCTGACACCGACCTTCCTGGGAGAGATTATCTATGTTGTGCTCTTTTATTCCATCAAGGGTATGCTGAGTCCTCGTCTTACAGCGTCCTGGGAAAAGGGCCTTAATATGGTGGCAGAGGGCTCTATTACATCGGATGAATATACCAAGAAAATGGACGACTTTGTGGTGCAGAATACCAATAAGGTAAAGGGACTTCACAATGCAGATTCCCTGGTGCGCTTCTATCAGCAGATCGCGCCTTATTATAAAGATGCAAAGGCTGCAAAGAAGCAAAAGGCTGACGCAGAATAAAAATAGGCGAAAGCTTAGATTAAAACTTAGTAGAATATTCAGAAAAAAACTTAGAAGAAAACATTAAAAACTCTATAAATTATTTGGCAAATGAGATGTGCAGTCCATTTGCATAAAGAATGGAGTTACTTAGGAGGCAATTATGAATCATCAGGAACTTGTAACAGTTAAGAACCTTTATGACCTTGAGCATACACAGGCGCGTCCGCTGCTGGAGTCTGTAACATATCCATGGGAGGCACTGGATAAAATTGGTGCTTTCATTCTGGAACTAGGAAAGCAGCTGGATAATGATCCAGACTATGAGAAGAGAGGCGAAACTGTCTGGATTCACAAGACAGCCAAGGTCTGGGATTCAGCTTACTTCGGCGATAATGTTATTATTGGACCAAACACGGAAGTTCGTCAGTGCGCCTTCCTTCGTGGGAATGCCCTGGTTGGTGCTGATGATGTGGTTGGTAACTCAACAGAGCTGAAGAATGTTATCGTTTTCGACCATGTTGAAGTTCCTCATTACAACTATGTTGGTGATGCAATTCTGGGTTACCATTCGCACATGGGCGCAGGTTCTATCACATCCAATGTAAAGGCTGATCGCAGCAATGTTGTTGTTAAGGGCTACGGTGAGTATTCAGATATCAATATCGAAACAGGTCGTTATAAGTTCGGCGCTATGCTGGGTGACTGGGTTGAAGTTGGTTGCAATTCTGTTCTGAACCCAGGTACCGTTGTGGGAAGACATTCTAATATTTATCCACTTTCCCCAATCAGAGGTTATGTACCAGAGAATTCTATTGTTAAGACTGGCAATGTTATCGTTCCAAAGAATCAGTAAGAATTACTAAAATCAGGCAAAATGGAATTGCCTTTTATTCCTTTATAAAGTAGAGACGAGGATTGAATTTTGACACATAAAGAATATGAAAAATTATATGAGGCATGTGCCATCTGTCCAAGAAAATGTGGTGCCAATCGTTTCGAGGGGCACAGAGGATTTTGTAAGGAAACTTCTCGGCTTCGAGCAGCAAGAGCGGCTCTTCATATGTGGGAGGAACCTTGCATTTCGGGAAAAGAAGGCTCTGGAGCAATATTTTTTACAGGCTGTAATTTAGGCTGTGTCTTTTGCCAGAATTATGAAATTTCTCATGAAGATTTTGGAAAGGATTTAGATGCTGACAGACTTCTTCAAATCTTTTATGAACTAAAGGAGAAGAAGGCCAACAATATTAACCTGGTGACCTCTGACATTTATCTGCCAACGGTGGCAGAGGCCATAGAAAAAGCAAAGAGTCAGGGCTTTGATTTACCTTTCGTATATAACACTTCTTCGTATCTAAGAGTGGATTCTTTGAAGCTATTGGATGGTCTGGTGGATATCTATCTTCCTGATTTCAAGTACTTTACCAATCAAAAGGCTGGCAAGTATTCACTTGCTCAGGACTATCCGGAAGTTGTGAAGGCTGCCATTGAAGAAATGCATCGTCAGATTCCCGCCTGTTCTTTTGATGAGAGAGGTATGATGCGGAAGGGGATTATTGTGCGCCATCTGCTGATGCCTCATGGACTCCTGGAGGGTAAGATGATTGTGAAATATCTCCATGAAAAGTATGGAGATTCCATCTTCATTTCTCTTATGAATCAGTTCACACCGGACAAGGAGAAATTGAAGGATTATCCAGAAATCAGCATGCCAGTAACGGAAAGAGAGTACGACGAGCTCACAAACTATGCAGCTTCCCTTGGTGTTACCAATGGCTTTATGCAGGAGGGCGGAACCGTATCAGAAAGTTTTATTCCTGCTTTCAATTTTGAAGGAATTTAGATAAGAAGTAATAAATAAGAAGTCAGAAATAAGAAATTAGAAATTTGAGGGAATTTATGGAAATCAAAACACAAAAATGTCCATATGCGAAAAAGTGTGGCGGCTGTCAGCTGGATGGTCGTTCTTATCAGGACTATCTTGCAGAAAAGGAGAGATGGCTCAACGAGCTTCTGGCCAAGGAAGCTAAGAATCTTTTTGATGGCAGAATTCATCTGACAGGTATGCAGGATCCATATCATTACCGTTATAAGTGTAATGCGGCCTTTGGTTGGAAAAAGGATGGCACAGTACTGGCTGGTTCCTATATGGAAAAGACGCATCAAATCTGTGATCGTGACGATTGTCTGATTGAGAACAAGAAGGCAGATGAGATTGTTGTGGAAGTGAAGAAGCTTCTTCCTTCCTTCAAAATTAAGGTTTATAACGAAGACACCGGATATGGTTGGTTCAGACATACTATGGTTAGAGTGAGCCGTGCCACAGGTAAGGTTATGCTGATCCTGGTTGCTGTGGATTCGGTTTTCCCATCCAAGAATAATTTCGTTAAGGCTCTTCTTAAGAAGTTCCCTGAAATGGAAACAGTTATTCTGAATGTAAATGAAAAGCAGACTAATATGGTACTGGGAGACCGCAATATCACTCTCTACGGACCAGGCTTCATCGAGGATACTCTTTGTGGACTGAAGTTCCGTATTTCCCCTGGAGATTTCTTCCAGGTAAATCCAGTGATGACGGAACAGATTTACGAGACAGCCAAGAAGTTCGCCAAGTTAAAGAGCACGGACACTATTCTGGATGCCTACTGTGGTATTGGAACCATTGGCCTTACTGCCGCATCCAAGGTGGCAAATGTAATTGGCGTGGAATTAAACAAAGATGCCATTCGTGATGCCAAGAAAAATGCTCAGAGAAATAAGATTAACAATGCCAGATTTTTTGCTGGTGATGCTGGGGATTTTATTACAGAACTGGCAGAGGATGAGGAGACACCACTGGATGTGGTATTCCTGGATCCACCAAGAAGTGGAACAACAGAAGAGTTTGTAAAAGCCATTCAGGTGAAGAAGCCATCCCGTGTGGTTTATGTTTCTTGTAATCCAGAAACATTGTCTCGTGACCTTACTTTATTCCATAAGATTGGTTATATCACAAAGCAGATGCAGGCCTTCGACCAGTTCCCGTTCACAGGGCATGCAGAAGTGGTGACAAGTTTGGTGCTGAAATAGAAGGATGCATATTAGGAATTTGATTTTGTAGTTTACTAAAGTTGGGGAGATTATGAAGCAGGGTATTCTTGTGGTGACACAGGGAAGTATTCATCCGGTGGCACGTAGAAATGTAATAGATGATTTTGTGGGCTCTATTTCGGATCGATTTGAAGATGCCTTTGTTTTGTGTGCCTTTACTTCCCCTGAAGTAAGAACTTTTCTAAGACAAAGAGATGGGGAAAAGATGCGAGATATCCGAGCTTCCCTTTTGCATATGCAAATGGAAGGTGTGACGGATGTCACGGTTATTTCAACCCATGTATATGAAAATGAAGGTTATTTGTCCATGCGGGAACAGGTTTCTTCCTGTGCCAATATTTTCAAATCTATTCGTGTGGCAAGACCTCTTTTGCAGGATGAGACCGACCTGGATCTTTTTGCCAGAGCTGCTCACAGTGCATTTGCAGAAGATAAAAAAGACAGTGCTTTGGTTTTCTTCTTGTCTGGGGAAAAGACAAGAGGCAATGATATTTTTGAAAGTCTGGAAAATAAAATGCGCACCTATTTGGGCCAGGACGTTTTTGTTTCCACGCTTCGTGGTCGTATGAGAATGCATACAGTACTGAAGAATATTAATGGCAGTAAGGCTGTACTTGTACCACTGAGTTTCCTGAATAAGGGTCAGATTGGTAAGATGGAAGAAGAGGATTTGGATGCTTATCAGGCATCTCTTGCTTCCATGAATGAGGCAGAGCTGGATGTGGATGAATTATGTATGGGACTGGGAGAGTATGATGAATTCCAGAGACTATATTTAAGACATCTGATGGAAGCCATGAGAGACTGAAAGAAGGAGGAGTTGTATTTTCATACAACTCCCCTTTTTAAGTGAGACTATGTTATTTCATAAGCTCAGCAACTACCTGGTTGATGAGCTTGCCATCAGCCTTGCCCTTCAGTTCGCCCATAACAGACTTCATAATAAGACCCTTGTTCTTTGTGGCAATTACATCAGAGAACTTTTCTGTAATGATCTTCTTGATTTCCTCAGCGCCTAACTGCTTTGGAGCAAATTCAGCCATAACATTGTAACGGTTCTGGTACTGTTCCTTCAGGTCGCTTCTGGATTCAGGGCAGGTGTCTACCTGTTCTTTAACAGATTTCATTTCCTTCAGGATCGCGCGGTCCACCAGCTCATCTGGAATTTCATCTCTCTTTCCCTCATCGATGGCAAGCTTTTTAACAGCGCTAACAAGATCAGAAATGGCATCCTTTCTTTCCTTATCGTGTGCCTTCATGGCAGCAATCATTTCACTCTGTAACGTTTTAAAGTTCATTCTTAACCTCCAAACTGCTTTGAGAATTTAGTAGTCCGTCCTCTAAGCAAATTATTTATTTTTGAGGAATATTGTAGTCCCGTTTTTAGCCAAATTCAATGGATTGTGGCACGCTTTCTGTTGTATTGTAAGGGTCCATGGCGTATATTGGTATCTTCCTGCAGTGGCTGTCTGCTATGACAATGATGAGAAATGGATGCTACTGGGTGTGGCGGCAGCTGCGGCTTTGGTGGGAACCATCCTTCGATTACTGACTAGAAAACGTCGTAAGGGAAAAGGAATTCATGCCAAGGAAATCTTCCCAATTCTTATTCTTTTCCACTTAGGTACCTGGAGAAAGAAGTAAGAAGCTTCGAATCATTAACAAAAAAATAAGTCCTGCAAATGGAATGTGCGCATCTCATTTGCAGGACTTTTTTCTTGAATTTAAATTTAGCGAAGTGGCTTGATTTCTGAAAGGCCATATGGTGAAACCAGACCGTCCAGAGGAATACCCTGTTTGCAGAGTGGGCATTCATGTGCGGAGTAGGAAGCATAGCCTTCAATATCTCTGGCATGGAAGATACTGTGAACGGAATGTCCCTGTACTTCATCAACAGCAGAGAAGATGGCGGATACACCAACCAGTGTGCCACCGTAGTATTCAATACATTCAATTGCCTTTTCAACAGTATGACCAGTTGTTGCAGTTGAAAGCAGAAGCAGTACATGCTTGCCGCGAATCATGGGAACCACATCGTCACGGAAGGTGAGCTGACCCACATTGTTGGTTTCTGGCTTTGTTACATAGATGGTACCGTGATGGTTCATGCTGAGAAAACCAGAGTCGGTTAATTCTTCTGCCAGATAAGCACCCACAACAGAAGTGCCTTCCATACAAACAATAACATCCACAATCGTTGTAGAAATATATTCAGATACGATGGATTTTGCTACGGCTTTGGCTTCACTGGAACGAGCCTTTAATGTGGTCAGGTCGATGTAATGATTTACATGAGAAGAAGATGTTGCGAAATGTCCTTCTGTGACCTTGAGTTTAATCAGATTGTTGTAAGGTGAATTGATCTTGTACATTTGATTCATTTTTTGTCCCCCTTTTCGTTAGTATTTTTCTGAACCTTCTTAAAAAAATACAACTTTAAGTTACTATTATTGACCTTTATATTTGTTATACTATCAGTATAAAAATTTCGGAAATAATTAGTAAATATTACTATATAATTATACCGATTATTGTATAGATTGACAAGAAGGTACAATACTTAAATTTGTCAAACAAAAGTATAAATTTAGCAATCAAGGAGTGTAAAATATTGACCTCAGAGTTTAAAGTAATAGCCGGACTGTCTTCCGCAGGAAAGTCTGAAAAAGCCTATAGAGCTTTACTTACAGAGGCTCACCTTCATCCGGATCAGCAGTTTATTGTGCTGATTCCGGAGCAGGCAGGTAGCCAGATTGAAAGAAGAATGATTCAGTTAAATCAGGAAATGTTTGGTTATCCTGGCTTTTTTAACGTGGATATCATTGGTTTTGGAAGATATGCTTACCGTATTTTTGAAAGATATCATGTGACCAGTGGAAAACCTTTGGAAGAATATCAGAAGAAGATGATGGTTCGTCTTGCAGCTGGTAGAGCAGAAAAGGAACTTACTGTCTATAAGTCTTCCATTCGCCGTATGGGATTTTTGCAGAAGTGTGCATCCATGATTGCGGAGTTTGTTCAGTATGGATTTAGCCCAGAAGATGTGGAAAAACTGTCAGAGGCACTGACTCAGCGTGGAGAAGGTGGCCTGCTTCCTGCCAAGCTTTCTGATGTGGCGAAAATCTATGAGAAATACCTGGATCAGATGACCAGAGACGCGGATGGATATTTACCGGAAGAGCGCTTAAAGAAGTTGGTGGAAGTTCTGAATAAGAATAGCAAGGGTTGTCCTATTGTGGATGGTGCCACTATTTTATTTGATGAATTCCGTGGCTTTACTCCAGACCAGCTGGAGGTAATCCGCGCTTTGGACAGTCGTGTTAAGAAAATGACCTTTACACTGACTGCAGATGCAACGAGATGGGATGGCAAAAGTTTTAGTAAGGATTATCTAAATCCGAAAAAGAATATTTATGCCACATCGGTACTCACGCTTTTCCGTTTGCAGACAGCCCTTGGAAGAGAACCAGATCTTGTATGGGTGGATCATAAAAAAGAAGATCCGGAATTAGATGCCATTCAGAAGAATGCTCTGCAATTCCCCCTCATTCCATTTGCCGGAGAGAGGACAGGAGCAGTTCGTGTTTGTAAGGTAGCCAATCCATATACAGAAATTCGTAGTGTGGTTTCCGAAATTCGTAGCAAGGTTATGGCCTCTCAGGGGGCTATCCGTTATAGGGACTTTGCTGTGGTGAGCCCTAGTCTCAGTGAGAACCTTACCAGTATTGAGCAGACCTTTGCGGATTTTGACCTGCCGGTATTTCTGGATGTGACAAGACCATTTACCCAGAATCCCTATACCAAGGCCTTGATTAAGTGTGTGCAGGTGGTGGACAGGGACTTTGATTATGATCATATTTTTGGCCTGCTTCGTACGGGAATTCCAATTGGGAAAAGTAAGGAAGAGATTGATGCCCTGGAGAATTTTGTGATTCGAAGTGGTATTCGTGGTGCCAGACTCTGGTCAAATGAGATTCGCCCATATTTAAGAAATGGGGAACCGGATCCTGTGGAGGAGGCAAGAGCCAGAGGCCTGGAGGAGACACGTAAGAGCTTTATGAATATGCTGAATCCTCTGCTGGAGGCAGGAAAGAAAAATAAGGTTGCTACTTACCTGCAGGCCCTTCGTCAGGTGTGTGATGGGGCTTTCTATTTCAAGTGGATTCAGGCTGGGGAGGAAGAGATGAAGGAGAGAGGTCTTCTTGGTCTTTCTTCTGCCTACCATCAATTGCAGGATAGAATTGTTAAGATTTTCCAGGATACAGAAAAGTTGTTGGGGGATGTGGAAGTCAGCCTGTCTGAGTTTTCTGACCTTTTGGAAACCGGTCTTGCTTCTCTTGTAATTGCAGTGGTTCCATCTACTTTGGATGCAGTGACCGTGGCTTCCTTGAACCGTTCCAAGCTGCCATCCCATATTAAATATCTTTATGTATTAAATATTAATGAAGGTGTCTTACCGGCTTCCTCTTCTGGTGGACATATTCTTTCCGATAAGGATAAGAAGAAACTGGCAGACTTAATGGCGGAAAGTGATGCCTTCCAGGGTAAGTATCTTGCCCCAGGAGATCAGGAACATTTCCTGCAGGAGAATTTCTTCTTCCTGCAAGCAATTTCCAAGCCAAGTGCAGGTCTTACTCTCTGTACGGAAATTAGTGACAGCAATGGCAATGGACTGGAGGCTTCCTTCCTGATTTCTCGTATTGAAAATCTGCTGCCTCTCCTTGGGGAAGAGGAGTTTTTGGAAAGTAAGGAAGGGGCTACCCTGGATAGCGAAAGAGAAAGTTTTGCGGAGAATGCCCGAAATGCCCAGACCATGCTGGAGGAAGGCCTTATGGATACGCCGGACTTTCGAAAAGTGGCCTCTGACCTTGCAGAATATGAAGCTTGCGCAGATGGGGCTTCCAGTACAGCTGTACAGCAGGCAATTTATCCATATGAAAGCCCGGCTCCAATTTCAGGTGACACTATGAGAGAACTTGCTCCAAAGATTTCTGTTTCTGGTGTTCAGGCCTATGCTTCCTGTCCATACAATTATTACTTCAAGTACATTCTCAGAATTCAGAAGAGAAGACAGAAGGATATGGATAGTGCAGATGCAGGTTCTCTTTCCCATGAGGTGATGAAGAAGGTCATTGACCATGTAAAAGATAATTTAAAGAATGATTGGGAAAACTTGTCTGAGGAAGATTTAAACGATCTTACCAATCTTTATTTTGAGGAATCCTGGACCAAGTATTGTAAGGAACAGCATCTTGATGTATCTCTGGATCAGATGGGAGATGTGGAACATGTGAATGATGGTCTGGTGCAGGAGGTGCATGACTGCCTGAAGGCCCTGGCGCTTCGCAGTATCTCTATTGCTGCTTACCAGATTCGTGGTGGCAGAATGTTGCCAAAGTTCCAGGAATATTCCTTCCAGGACAAGATGAGAACGGAATGGCCGGATGGAGAAGAATATCTGATTTCCATGAAGGGTAGCATTGACCGTGTAGATACCTACGAAACAGAAGATAAAATTTATGTTCGTGTGCTGGATTATAAGACGGGCAATCATCCATTTTCACCGGAGGAAGTTCTTGCGGGTACAGACATTCAGTTGCCAGTATATATGAAGTTTTTTATGGAACAGCTACATGCAGCCACAGGAAAAGAAATCATTCCTCTGGGACTTGGCTTTTACCATCTGGAGGATCCGCAAATCTCATTTGCAGATATGGAGGAAAGTCCTGAGGGAGAAGAGGCACTACATTATATTGAGCAGGAAGAGATTAAGGCCAAGAAACTTATGGGTCCTGTAAATGGTGATAGTGAACATGAGGATGCACCATACGAATATCTGACTTTCCAGGAGGCTTCCATCATTGATGCAGATGGAAAAATTCAGACCGGACTTATTATTCCAATTCAAAAGTATACCAGGGATAAGGATTATGGTAAGTCTTCCTGGATGGCGGACACGGATACTTTACAGAAACTTTGTCAGAAGTCTACTGAGACCCTGGAAAAGATTGCCAGGGAGATGCTGACTGGAAATATTAAAAAGTATCCAGTGACAGTGAGCTCTGGAAAGGAAGCCTGCAAATTCTGTGACTTTAAATCCATTTGTCGCTTTGATGAGAGACATGAAAAGAGAAATGTAATTAGTAAGATGAGTAATTTAACCCCAGAGGAAAAGGTGATGGTGGCGGCCGGAATCTTGGATGAAGAGGGCCACATCATTCATACAGAGGAAGGAGGTGAAGAATAATGGGCGAACCTATGTGGAATCCCAAGCAGCAGGAAGTACTGGATTCGAGAAATGAGAATAATGATATCCTGGTTTCCGCAGCTGCTGGTTCTGGAAAAACAGCAGTTATGATTGAGAGAATTCTTAGGGGAATCATTGAGAAAAAGTTCAATGTGGATGAGTTGCTTGTTATGACCTTCACCAATTCCGCAGCGGCACAGATGAGAAGAAAGATGGAGAAGGCCTTGACCAAGGCAGCGGCGGAGAGTCAGGATCCTGACTTAATGGAACAGCTGGCCCTGGTTGGACAGGCAGATTTTGTAACCATTGATTCTTTTTGTAATCGAATTGTTCGAGAGAATTTTCAGGTCCTGGGGATTGATCCAGCCTTTGACCTCTTTGATGCCAATGAAAAGAATCTGGTTTACAGCGAAGTTCTGACAGATGTAATTCATACAGAACTGGAGCGAAATCCAGAAATGAGAAAGATGGCAGAGTTCTTCATGCAGTCAAATATTAAGGACGATGCCCTGATTGATATTGTAATGAATATCAGTGGTAAGGCAGACAGCTTTGCTAATCCTGCAAGCTGGTATGAAGGAGCTCTTAAGGATGTAGAGGAAGACCTTTTAACTTCCAACTGGATTCAGCTTTTCCTAACCCAGATGCATCAGCAGGTGAAAGCTCAGCTTGCTCAGAATCAGAAATATATGGAGATGTATTTGGATGTGATGGCCACAAATCCTGACCTGGATTTTAGCAAGGGACAGGATATGGTATCCAAGGATAGATCCATTCTTTTAAATATTGCGGATGCCGAAAGCTACGAAGAAATGAAGAGTGCGCTGGATGCCTGCAACGCATCTCGTGCATGGCCCAGTTTTAATGCAGGTAAGGGAGCCAAGGAACTTCCTGAATTCCAGGAAGAGATGGCTTCTTATAAGGATTTGCGTGGAATTTGGAAGAAGTTCTGGGCGAAAAAAAATATGCCAAGTATTGCTTACCTGGAACAGGAGCAGGAAACAACAGGAAAAATGATTTGCATGCTTCTGGAACTGGCTCGGAAATTTGACCAGGCCTTGATGGAAGAAAAGATGCGTCTTAAAAAGTTTGATTTCTCAGACATTGAGCATTTTGCCTACCAGATTCTTTATTCTGAAGCGGACCATGCCCGCACAGCCATTGGAGAAAGAGTATCCCAGAATTATCGTTATATCTATGTGGATGAATATCAGGATTCTTCTGATTTGCAGGAACATATTTTGAAAGCCATTGCCCGCAGGGAAAATGGACTTAGCAAGAATATCTTTATGGTTGGGGATGTAAAGCAGAGTATCTATTCCTTCCGTGATGCCAGACCAGATCTCTTTGCAGGCAAGTCTGAAATATTTGCGGAGGACAGAAGTCAGGGACATCTGATCACTTTGAACCAGAACTATCGTTCTCGTAAGGAAATTCTTAATGCTACCAATTTCATTTGCTCTCTATTGATTCAAAAGGATTTTGGCGGAATTGTATATGATGATGAGGTTGCTCTGCATCCACCCAAGGAAGATGCTTACCTGGCTCATTTTCCAGATGCGCCAGAATTAAATGTGGGTGGCAAGGTGAAATGTATTTGGATTGACCAGAGTAAATTGGAGGATGAGGAAGATTCTCAGACATCTGGTCAGGTGGAAACTCCAGGCCAGGAAAACCCAGGCCAAGAAACTGCTGATGGCAGGGCGGATAATCAGCAGGATAAGTCTGCTTTATCTGCTGCCACCAAGGGCCAGCAGGAAGCCTATGTGATTGCCAGGGAAATTAAGAGACTTATGGGAGAAGGGGATGAGGAGGCATTCCAGGTGAAGAATGATGACTATGATCCGAGCCTCCCAGAAAGTCCGGAAAATGCACCTTACCGCAGATTGCGTTACCAGGATATTACCATCCTGCAGAGAAGTCTGGTGGGGGCCACCGAGATGGCTGCGGTGTATGAAGCAGCAGGTATTCCGGTAAAAGTAAGTGACAGCACAGGTTATTTTGATGCGGAAGAAATTATTGTATTGCTGGCGGCTCTAAATGTTATTAATAATGCATATGATGACATTCAGCTGACAACGCTTATTCTGTCTAAGCCGATTGGCATTCAGGAAAAGGATCTGGCTGACATTATGGCCAAGGTGAGAAGTGCCAGATTGAAGCAGCAGATTAAAGGCGATTTTTATATGCTGGACACATGCAAGTTCTATGTGGACTTGATTCCAGATGATGCGGAGCCTTCTCAGCTGGATTTAAGAAATCATGTAAGGGACATTCTTTCTCATATTTCTGCCTGGAGAAAAGATGCCATTCATCTTTCCATTGCAGAACTGATTACCCGTATTATTCGGGATACCAATCTAGATTTATATGTGGGAGCTCTGCCAGAGGGCAAAAGACGTGTGGCCAACCTGCGCCAGCTGGGACTGATTGCGGAAAAGTTTGATGCAGATCTGGGAGGAGGCTTATTTGACTTCCTACGTTACATGGAAAAGTGCAAGATTCATGAATATGATTTTGGAGAGGCTGATACCCTGGATGATGATGACGTGGTACATATCTGTTCCATGCATAAGTCCAAGGGACTGGAATATCCAGTGGTCTTCATTGCTAAGACCGGTAAGCTCTATAACAAGATGGATGCCACAGGCAAATGTATTGTGGATTCGGAATACCATGTGGCTCTGGACCTTATGAAGCACATTGGCCCAGGCTATAAGGTAAGCCTGCCCTCCTTCAGAAAGCAGTGTGTGGCAGACCTGATGGTAAGAAGACAGCTGGAAGAGGAAGTTCGTATCCTCTATGTTGCCATGACAAGAGCCAAGGAAAAACTCATTATCACAGGCTGCGTGGATATGACAAAGCCACATGGCACCAGCATTGATTTTATTTCAGCTTCCAAGACCCCTGCGGATTTCCTTCTGAATGGCCTGGAGCAGGATGGGGCAGGTTCCTTCTTTAGCCAGGAAGTGATTCACTACACCCAGGTGCAAGAAGCCTATGCAAATGAACTGTCCCATGAAAATCGTATGCGTCGATTGGATAAGGATACCCTGGAAAAGGCTATCCATGCAGAAATGCAGTCTGTGCTTGCAAAGCCGGAAGAGGAAAGGAAGTATAGACCATATGAATATCCATATCTTAGTGCAGCCAGACAGAAGACCAAACTTTCCGTTTCTGAGGTAAAGCATGGTCGTATGGATGCCGAGGTGGAAAAGAATGCAAGGGATGAGAAGGAAACGCAGATCCCAGATAAGGATGTGACAATCCCATTTGCAGAGGAGATTGAGAAGGAACGTCGTATGAGGGCTGGTAACTCCCTGCCGGAGGATGATAATAGTTCTGAGTGGATGTCCTCTGATGTGGAGGCAGGTGTAAGTCCTGGAGCACTTCGTGGTACGGTAATGCACAGGCTGCTGGAGCTTCTTCCTTATGAAAAGATTAATAGTCAGGCTGACTTTGACCAGGAAGTGAAGTCCCTTTTCCAGGGGGATGCCTTTAGTCAGGAAGAAAGGGAAGTAAATATTGGCCAGATTAGCCGCTTTTATTCAGAGGAAGAAAATTCCATTTTCCAGAATATGAAAAAGGCCAGTGTGGCAGGCAAGCTGCGCCGGGAACAGCAGTTCCTTATTGGCCTTTTCCCAAATGAAATCCCAAGTGGTAATGTGGCCGGGGCCAGAATTGCCCAGTCTCAGGGAGCCAACACAGATCTGGACCGAATCACCATGCAGGGTGAAATTGATGCCTTCTACTTTGATGAGGAAAATGCCATTACTCTGGTGGATTACAAGACGGATAATGTGGACAGTCCTGAGAAGCTGATTTCTCTCTATGCTTCCCAGATGTATCTTTACAAGCTGGCCCTTGAAAAACTGACAGCTTGCCCGGTTCATGATATAATATTATATTCCTTTAAATTTGGTGAGATACACTGCTTAGAGCAGGTGATGGAGACAGTATAAAAGTTCATTGCCAGGAACATTTTGCAAATGATCTTGGCATTCTTTACAAAAGACAGAACCTCCATGCCCCTCAGCGGTGATGGAGGTTTTTTTATGGCAAGAACAGACTTAGAAAAAGAAGGTATTACACTTCTTGGAAATCAGGGAACAAAATATCCTCAGGATTACAATCCTGGTATCCTTGAAACATTTGTAAATAAGCACCCGGATCATGATTATTTCGTAAAGTTCAATTGTCCAGAGTTCACATCTCTCTGTCCAATTACAGGACAGCCTGACTTTGCGACAATCTATATTTCCTATGTACCAGATGTACGTATGGTGGAGTCCAAGTCCCTGAAGTTATATCTTTTCAGCTTTCGCAATCATGGTGATTTCCATGAGGACTGCGTCAATAAGATCATGAATGATCTCATTGCACTTATGGATCCTAAGTATATTGAAGTTTGGGGAAAGTTCACACCACGTGGCGGTATTTCCATCGACCCTTATTGTAATTATGGTAAGAAGGGTACAAAGTGGGAAGAGGTTGCCTGGGACAGACTGGCCCATCATGATATGTATCCTGAGAAAGTTGATAATCGCTAAAAGATTTAGCGAAAAGAGTTGAAGATGACACGTTTTGAAGAAGTAGATAAATATATTTCAGAGATTCCTCGTTTTGCAGCCAAGACAGGAACTGAGAATTTACAGAATATTCTGGCTGCTCTGGGAAATCCAGAGAAAAAAGTTAAGAGCATTCATATTGCAGGAACCAATGGCAAGGGCTCTGTATGCAGACTGCTGAGTCTTATGCTGGAAGCAGCAGGACAAAAGACGGGCCTTTTCATTTCGCCACATCTGGAAAAGATTAATGAGAGAATGTCCATTAATGGACAGGATATTTCTGACCAGGATTTTGTGGCTGCCTTTGATCAGGTAAAGGAGTGCTTGGAGGCGCATCCTGACCTGCAGCATCCATCCTTTTTTGAATATCTTTTCCTTATGGCTACCATTTATTTTGCCCAGCAGGAATGTAAATATGTCATTTACGAGACTGGCCTTGGTGGCAGACTGGATGCTACAAATGTACTTGCCCCTATGGTAACAGGCATTTCTTCCATTGGTATGGATCACATGCAGTACCTGGGGAATACGCTGGAAGAAATTGCTGGAGAAAAGGCAGGTATTATTAAAGAAAAAACTCCTGTTATGTTCTATACAGGCAGTGAGGTGGCAGACAAGGTTATCCGAAAAGTGGCAGCAGAGAAGAATGCAAGCTGCATGGATGCCTCTCAATTTGAATTGAAAGTAATTAAGGAAAGCCCTGAACAGATTGATTTTTCAATGAGCAGTCGCTATTATGATTTGAAGAATCTCAGCATTCATAGTGGAGCTCATTATCAACTGCGAAATGTGGCTCTGGCCGTTATTATCTTTGAAGAAATTCAAACCAGTGATTTCCCATTCCATTACTTCGAAGGAGAAGATTGGATTAAAGAGGGAATTAACCGATTTGAATGGCCAGGCAGAATGGAATGGATTCAGGACAACATCCTGCTGGATGGTGCTCATAATGAGAACGCAGCAAAGGCCCTGCTTTCCTCTTTGGAGAATATTCTCCCTAAGTGGAAGAAGAAAGCCCTTCTTTTTGCTGTATCTAGGGATAAGGATTATCAGACGGTGACAAAACTTTTGTCCCAGGGAATTGACCCCCAAATAATTTATGTTGCTGAGTTGGATTCAGAAAGAAAAACAGACCATGAAACTCTGGATGCTCTTTTCACACAGGAAAATGAAAAGGTGGAAATCCGAGATTTCACAAATGTACAGGATGCTATGGAAAGTGCTGTAAAGGAACTGCCCAATGACTGCCTGTTGATCATTACAGGCTCTCTTTACCTGGCAGGTGAAGTGAGAACAGCACTGAAAAAGAAAGGTCAGATACATGATTGATTTTGAAGAAGAATTAAAGCGTTTTTCTCCAAGCCTGGAGGTCAGCGCAGCAGATGAAGATCTGTATAAAAATGATTTAAAAGATATTACAGATATTGTTCTGCAGATGACTGCAGATTTAAGAGATGAGCAGATTTTAGTGGAAGCAGAAGATACTGCATCCTCCAAAGAAGAGGAATAAGCACATGGCAGAAAAGACATGTATTTATTGCGGTGGTCAGGTTGATGAGAATGGTTACTGCCTTTCCTGTAAGTTAAGTCAGGACTTCTTACGTAAGGCAGGAAATACCTCTCTTTATTATTACAACATTGGTCTGGACCGCGCGAGAATGGGCAACCTGACTGGAGCCAGAGAATCTCTGGTTATGTCCCTTCGCTATAATAAAACAAATATCGATGCCAGAAATCTCCTGGGTCTTATCTGTTATCAAATGGGAGACACCGTGGAAGCCATTCGCCACTGGGTTATGAGTGTAAATTACCGACCAGAGGCCAATGCAGCGGCACGCTATCTGAAAGAACTTCGAGAGAAGCCAAAGACTATTGAAAAAGAAAATGATGCGGCAAGAACATTTAACATTGCCCTGGATCATGCAAAGAGAAAAGAGTTTGATCTGGCAGTGATTCAGCTGAAAAAATGTCTCTCAGAGAATAAGAGATTCCTTCAGGCCTATCTTCTTATGGCCCTGATTGAAATTGAATGTAAGAAACCAGGAACAGCCAAGAAGTATATCGCCAGAGTTATTTCTGTGGATAGAAATAATCCAACTGCCCTTCATTTCCTGAGGGAACTGGGAACTTCGGAAGATGCCATTAATCGTATGGCAGAGGACGGACAGGAAGAGGACTCTGAAGCTCTCTTTAATTATTATGGAATGGAACTGCGTCCAGGAGAACGTCCAGCCAGAAAAATCTTCCCGGAAAAGAAAGAAGGAAGAAGAAATCTCCAGAGGGACAATCGAAAAGAGCAGAACCTTACCAGATTTTCCAATATCTACATGCTGGTGGGTATTATTATTGGAGCAGCTGTATTTTTCTTTTTACTTGCTCCAGAAATTCGCCAGAAGGCAGATACAAAGCAGCAGACCATGGAGACGAACTACAATGAGACTCTGGCCAGCAAGAACTCCGAGATTGAGTCCCTGACCCAGGCAGTTACCACACTTTCCGAGCAGAATCAGGCCTTTGCATCTTCAACAGATGCCATGCAGGGAACCATTGATGATCTGACAGGTGAAGTGGAATCTTTGAAACAGAGTATTGCAAATGGAACTGCCGTGGTAACTTCTCAGTCAGAATCTACAGCAGAAGATACGGATGCTGATGAAGAGACGAATGAAGCTGCCAATCGTAATAATGCCAATGTAGAAGGAATTTCACAGGATGAAATTCAGAACATGATTCAGAGTGAATAGGCATATTTTAGGCGTAAAACTATGAGTATATTATTTCGAGCAAAACAGATGGGGAAGAGTTTGATGCAGAACATATATCTTCCCCATCTTTATAAAAATGCAGTAAAGAAGACCCAGGTAAATCCGAAACTTGTGCTCTTTGCAGATGCCCATAGTAAGGAGCTGCCAGAGAGCATGGAACTGATTTACAGGGAAGTGAAAAGACGGGGCTATCATTGCGAAAAATGGTGTGTGTGTTTTGAAGATATGTCCCGGGCCGAGCAGACTCTCTTTATGAAGAATTTTATGAAGAGATATGCAGAAGCAGCTTTCGTGGTTTTGTCCTCTTACTTCCTGCCGGTTTCTTCCTGCGAAAAAAGACCAGAAACCAGAGTGATTCAGTTATGGCATTCTGGTGGTCTTATGAAAAAGATGGGCTATGATGCGCCAGATGATTTTCCGCCTTACTATAAGGGGGATGTGACGGCGAATTATGACTATGTGTCCGTAAGTGCGGATATTTGTATTCCTTGCTGGGAAAGTGCCTGGCATAAGGAAAAGGGAATCGTCCATGCAGATGGACTTGCCCGTACTGACAGACTATATGATAAAGCCTGGATAAAGAAATGCAGAGAAAAGTTTGATCAGGAATATCCAGAATCTCGTGGCAAAAAGGTTTGTGTATATGCACCTTCCTTCTCGGGAAATGCTGCACATCCCATTTGCAAGGGGATGGATGCTGGATTTGAAGGGGTGGCAGAGGCCCTGTCCTCTGACTGGTTCTTTGTGTACAGCCTGCATCCACATTTGAAGAGTAAGTATCCTCAGTATGATTCCAAGCTCACCACAGAGGAAATGATGCCTTCGGCGGATCTTTTGATTACGGATTATTCATCGGTGCTTTTTGATTATTCCATTTTCCAAAAGCCTTTCCTGCTTTTCTGTCCGGACTTTGATGAATATGAGAAGGAACGTGGATTTTATACGGATCCTGCCAAGTTCCCAACGCCAATTCTGAAAAGGGCGGAGGACCTGAAGACAGCAATCCAGCAGGAAGTTTGGAAGGAAAAGCAAGAGGCCTATCCAGAATTTTTCCACAAGTTCATGGGGGCCTGCGACGGTTCCGCTGTAAAGAGAATCCTTTCAGCAAATGGATTTGACGCAAAAATCGATATGATTGCCCTGGACCTGGATGATACCGCCCTGGATGGTCATGGAAAACTGGCACCGGTTACAAGGGATGCCATGAAGAAGGCTTATGATTTGGGAATTGAAGTGGTGGTGGCCAGCGGCAGATCATTTTCCTGCTTGCCAAAGGATTTAGAGAAAACGCCATTCATCCGATATGCCATTTGCTCCAATGGTGCAAATGTATTTGACTTGCAGAAAAAACAATGTTTAAAATCCTTCATTATGAAAGAAGAATCTGCAGAAGCAATCCTTGCCATTGCGGATGATTATCCAGAAGTTTTTGTGGATGCCTTTGTGGAGGGACAGGCTCATTCGGAAGTAAGATATCTTGCTTCCATTGATGCAAACACAGAACTGACACCTCATAGGAAAAAGTATCTGCATGAAACCAGAATTGCAGAAGAGGATATTCGAGGATTTGTCCATGCAAATATTAAGTCTTTGGATTGTATGAACATCATTTGCTTTGATGATGAGAAGGAGCAGGAAATTCTTCCTCGTCTGGAGAAAGTTCCAGATATCTATGTGACTTCTTCCATTCCACATCTTTTGGAGATTTCTTACAAGGATGCAGGAAAGGAATCTGGTCTTAGCTGGCTTACAGAATATTTATCAAAATCGATTCTTTCCGTGGCTGCCTTCGGTAATGCAGACAATGATGTAGGCATGTTGAAGAAAGCAGGTCTGGGTGTATCTGTGGCCAATGGTTCAAAGGCTTGTCTTGCTGCAGCGGATAAGGTTATTGGACCGCATTATGAAAATAGTGTGGCAGATGAGATACTTGCTATCTGTCGGAGTAAGGAATGAAAGTTAGCAATGAAGTCAGCAAT
>OMVA01000018.1 GCA_900314445.1 uncultured Lachnospiraceae bacterium
TCTGGCCGTGGCAGAGGCATTTCTGGCGAGAAAATAGCAGTGGGGACTGCGATAAAGAGTTAATTATGCAGTGGGGACTGCGATAAAGAGTTAATTATGCAGTGGGGGACTGCGTAGAATAATGGTTAATAAAGTATTTATATCCTGGCAGGGGCTATGGAAGGAAAGGAAATCTATATGGTAAAAGGAAAAACACATATCGTGAAGAGTCTTAGGGAGAAATCGGGAAAGACCGTATCCAAAATTCTTGTGGGAGCCATGCTCCTGGCAAGTGCAGGAACTTTCACTGGATGCGATGCAAATCCAGAGTTTGGAAAGCAGGGCAGCCAGTATGAAAAGCAGGATGGAATTGGCCTTGTTGGTTCTGGTGATAGTACAGAAGATAACTCAGATCCAGGCAATGCGAATCCTGGTATTGGTGGATCTTCTTCCACAAATGGTTTAAATGTCAGTGCTGGTACCCGGGCTGCAGCAAATGTGCCTGGTTACGTTCAGAGTAAGTCTTACTATGATTATGATTTTGCAGATGAAGAGAATGCAGATTTTGAAGCTCTTCTGGATGAAATCTTTGAGAACTCTGTAACCAGTGATTCCATCTCATATAACTTCCAGGTGAAGGATGGCAGCAACTATGGTGTGGAGGCACCAGAGGCAACGCTTGGAGATCCATCCATGGATGATGAGGCTATTGCAGAGCAGAAGGAAGATGATCAGGAAATGTATAAGAAGCTGGTGGCCTTTGAGGACCAGCCTCTGACTGAGAGCGAGAGATGGACCTATCTCAATGAAAAACTGGATTATGAAATCTCTCTGCAGATTTATGATTACATTCAGTTCTATGAACCATTCTCACCAATGAGAGGCCTTCAGTCTAATATTCCAACCAACTTCACAGATTATCGTTTTGATGACAAGTCTGATGTGGAAGACTATGTAGCCATGATGTATCAGATGCGGGATTATTTCGATGGTTACCTGGATTGGGAGCGTGTGAAGTCTGAAAAGGGTTACTTCATGGCAGATAGTACGGCTGACCAAGTAATTGAACAGTGCAATGACTTTACAGAGGACCCAGAAAACAACTATATGATTTCTGTTTTCAATGACAGAATTGATGAACTGGATTTCCTTACAGACGAGGAAAAAGAAAGTTTCAAAGAGCAGAACAAGGATGCCATGATTAATTATGTGATTCCTGCTTTCCAGGACCTGGCAGATACCATGGCAGAACTGAAGGGCACTGGTACCAACGATGGTGGCCTTTGTAACTATGATGGTGGCCTTGCTTACTATGAGGATTACCTGCTCCCATCCTTCGTGGGTGGTACAAAGGATGCAGATACCATGATGGAATATCTGCAGAAGCAGCAGGATTCTCTGATTTCTGATCTCAGCCTGATCTACTATGGTAATGATGAAATCTACAATGATTATTATGATAAGAGTGACAGTCTCTTTGCTAAGACAGATTCCATGACACCAAGCGAACAGATTGATGAACTTATGTCTGGTTCCATGGATAATTTCCCTAAGCTGGATACCATTCCATACACAGCTTCTTACATGGATAAGAGTATGGAAGATATCATGGAAAATACACTGGCATATTACATGTCACCAGCCATTGACGATGAAGAACACAACATCATCATTGTAAATGGTAAGCACAATTCTGACCTTTGGGGAACTCTGGCTCACGAAGGTTGTCCTGGTCATATGTTCCAGAATACTTACTTCCAGCAGACCCATCCGGATAAGGTTCGTGCTTTGGCTGGCAACCTGGGATATCAGGAAGGCTGGGCAGTATATTCTTCCTACGAAATTCTGCCTTACTACAACTTCGATGATTCCTACAGTACTTCCGATAATGAAGCTATGGCAGAACTCTATAGCATTAATGAAAAGCTGGGTTACCTGATTTATGGTGTAATCGATATTGGAGTTAATGCCAAGGGCTGGACAGTGGATGATGTAAGCAACTATCTGGAAGAATCAGGCTTCGGCACAGATGGCGCTCAGGATATCTTCGATACAGTAGTGGGAGATCCAGCTTGCTACCTTAGTTATTCTCAGGGCTACTTTGAAATGCAGGAACTTCGTGATCAGGCAGAGAATGCTATCTCAGACTTTGATCCAGTAACCTTCCATGAATGCATTCTTTCTGCAGGACCTTGCAACTATGTTCTCCTGCAGCAGAGAGTGGACAAGTACATTGAAGATAATCAGTAAGATGAGTTTGTCGGGCATTCCATTTGCGTCAAACATAAATAATCTCAAATTTATAGCCGAGCAGGGAAATCCTGCTCGGTTTTCATTTTTTCATGTCTTTTTACTCAAACTTAAAAATATGTGGTGCAGAAAGTGCCAAAACAAGGCATTTTTCACGAAATTTATACAATTTTAAGGTCGACATTTAGAAATACAACTTGTATAATGTTTTTCGGTTCGTTAGAGATTTATCTAATATAGTCCAGTGTATGTGGAAGATGAAAATCCAAGCGCAATCCATTTGCTTAAGGGATGAAAATCGGACACTAGAAAATATTTAAGAGAGGTGCTAAAAATGGCAAACATCGATTTAACAAAGTATGGCATTACAGACACAACTGAAATCGTCTACAATCCTTCTTACGAAGTTTTATTCGCAGAAGAGACTAAGGAAGGTCTTGAAGGATATGAAGTAGGCCAGAACACAGAGCTTGACACAGTTAACGTTATGACTGGTGTATTCACAGGCCGTTCTCCTAAAGATAAGTACATCGTTATGGACGAAAACTCAAAGGACACTGTATGGTGGACATCAGATGAGTACAAGAACGATAACCACCCAATGACAGAAGAGACATGGGCGGCTGTTAAGGATCTTGCTAAGAAGGAACTTTCTAACAAGAGACTTTTCGTTGTTGATGCTTTCTGTGGTGCTAACGCTGATACACGTATGGCTGTACGTTTCATCGTTGAAGTAGCTTGGCAGGCACATTTCGTAACTAACATGTTCATCCGCCCAACAGAGGAAGAACTTGCGAACTTCAAGCCAGATTTCGTTGTTTACAACGCTTCTAAGGCAAAAGTTGCTAACTACGCTGAACTTGGTCTTAACTCAGAAACATGTGTAGCATTCAACATCACAAGCCGTGAGCAGGTTATCCTGAACACATGGTACGGTGGAGAAATGAAGAAGGGTATGTTCTCTATGATGAACTACTACCTTCCACTTAAGGGTATTGCTTCCATGCACTGCTCAGCTAACTGCGATATGGACGGAAAGCACACAGCTATCTTCTTCGGTCTTTCAGGAACAGGTAAGACAACGCTTTCTACAGATCCAAAGCGTCGCCTGATCGGTGATGATGAGCACGGTTGGGATGACAACGGTGTATTCAACTTCGAAGGTGGTTGCTACGCTAAGGTTATCGGCCTTGATAAGGAATCAGAGCCAGACATCTACAACGCTATCAGAAGAGATGCTCTTCTCGAGAACGTTACAGTTGCTGCTGATGGTAAGATTGACTTCGACGATAAGTCAGTTACAGAAAACACTCGTGTTTCTTACCCAATCACACATATCAACAACATCGCTGCTGAAGTAAATGGCGTTTCACACGGCCCAGCTGCTGACAACGTTATCTTCCTTTCAGCTGATGCATTCGGAGTACTTCCTCCAATTTCAATCCTGTCACCAGAGCAGACAAAGTACTACTTCCTTTCAGGATTCACAGCAAAGCTTGCTGGTACAGAGCGTGGTATCACAGAACCAACTCCTACATTCTCAGCTTGCTTCGGACAGGCATTCCTCGAACTTCATCCTACAAAGTACGCTGAAGAACTTGTTAAGAAGATGGAAGCTAACGGCGCTAAGGCTTACCTTGTAAACACAGGTTGGAACGGAACAGGAAAGAGAATCACAATTAAGGATACTCGTGGTATCATCGACGCTATCATCAACGGCGATATCAAGACAGCTCCTACAAAGCGGATTCCTATGTTCAACTTCGAAGTTCCTACAGAACTTCCTGGCGTTGATCCAGCAATCCTTGATCCTCGTGATACATATGCTGATGCTTCTGAATGGGAAGTTAAGGCTAAGGATCTTGCTGAAAGATTCCAGAAGAACTTTGTTAAGTACACAACAAACGAAGCTGGCAAGGCTCTCGTTGCAGCAGGTCCTCAGCTGTAAGTTGAACTTAAAAAGTCGTGCAAATGAGATTGCTACTGCTTCATGCAGTTCTGCAAATGATATTTGCATAGCATAAAGTAAATTAGACCGGTCATCACATTTTGTGGTGGCCGGTTTTTTGTGTTTGCGCGCCATGGGCGCGCTCTAACGGGTGAAAGTCCCGAACACGCCCAGATA
>OMVA01000068.1 GCA_900314445.1 uncultured Lachnospiraceae bacterium
TTTATTTTTGTCAACAACTTTTTTTAAAACTTTTTGAGAAAGTTTTTGAAAAAGTCTTTCAAAACTGCATCCGTATTTTTTGTGTCCTTGCTTTTTGCTCGCTCCGACAAGGATGTACTATACTCGTTTTGAACTTTAATTGCAAGCCTTTTTTTATCTTTTTTTCATCTCTTTCATTTGTTTCTTTTCATAAGCCTTTGTACAGCCCATTTGCACTAATAAATTAATTTTAAAGTTTTCTATTTTACTCATGAAATTAAAAATGCCACAGATATAAATTCCGTGGCATCTTATATATTTATATATTATTCTATTCTCAAATATGTACTTATTATCGATTTTTATTTCTCTTAGAAATAATCATTCTTTATCATTCAAAACATCAGCAATTCTTCTTGGAACAAAGGCATGAACCTCTACTCCATTTGCTACATATTCTTCTGATATTAGTTCTCCCTGGACACGAATATCATTTACAATTTTCATATCCGAAAATGGGATAAGCATTTTAATTTCAACCTTATCCTCACGAATCACTTCCTCCATTGCACGTTTCAGTTCTTCCAGGCCAAGGTTATTTTTTGCAGATCCTTTAATAATCTTCACCGCATGATGATCTCTCATATGAAGAATATCATCCGGATTACAAAGATCACTCTTATTAAAGAAAGTTATACACTTCTTTCCCTCTACATGTAATTCATCCAGCGTATTATATACAGTCTGCATCTTTTCCATAATAGATGGGTCTGATGCATCAACCACATGAATTAAGTAATCTGCATACTTTGCTTCTTCCAGTGTACCCGAGAAAGCATTAATTAAATCATGAGGTAGCTTACGAATAAATCCAACCGTATCCGTAAGAAGGGCTTTACTCTTTCCATTTAACATTACTTCTCTTGTGGTTGTATCAAGGGTGGCAAAGAGCTGATCTTCTGCCAGTACTCCTGCGTCACTTAAATGATTTAATAAAGTGGACTTGCCCGCATTTGTATATCCAACAATAGCAAAGACAGGAAGTTCATTTCTCTTTCTCTGCTTACGAGTAACTTCACGATGGGCTTCCATGTCCCTTAGCTCCTGGCGAAGCCATGCCGCACGACTACGAATGACTCGCCTATCCTGCTCCAGTTTCTTTTCACCAGGTCCTCTGGTACCAATACCACCACCAAGTCGAGACATGGAAATACCTTTTCCTGTCAGCTGTTTTAAACGATATTCAAGAGCTGCCAGTTCCGTCTGCAGATTACCTTCCTTGGTACTGGCATGCTGAGCAAAGATATCCAGTATGAGCATGGTACGGTCCATTACCTTCACATCAAGAAGTTTCGCAAGATTATCATGCTGGGCAGGTGTTAACTCATCATCCGTAACAATACCTGTGGCATTTCTTTCTATAATTAATGTCTTTAATTCTTCAACCTTACCTGTTCCAATATAAGTACGTCCGTTTTTTTCAGGAACCAGCTGGATCATAGTCCCCACCACTTCTGCACCTGCTGTATCCGCAAGGTCAGCCAGTTCTCCTAACATATCCTTTGCCACCAGGGCATTTTCTGTGCAGGCAGAAACCAGGATTACACGCTCTGTCTTTTCATCTGTTTCAAATGTTGTCTTTCCCATTCTTTCTTCTGACAAATTATTCACCATTTCTTTCATTAATTTTCGCTCCCCTTCCCACTGAGCAAATGAACTTGTAAGGGTTCATTGTATGGAAGGTCTTATGATTATTAATCTTTCTCCAGATTACCCCTTCAAAAAGAAGTAAGCCAAATACAATATTCAGGATAATCGTTAGCATATTATTCCATGGAAGTAGAAAAAGAATTGCCTCCGCAATAAATCCGACTCCCGATATGATATTACTAATTCTATTAACTCTTTTCCACTTTTTAAAGTTCACTTTCCTGTCTTCATCAATTAATTCATAGTTTGTACAGGCATCGAATATAAAGAATATACCAGCCAGAAATGCAAGGATTGGTATAAGAAAAGGCGGAAAAATCAGATTTTCACCTAGGTAATTTATTATTTTCATCACTTTACTCCGCTAAATCGTTTTATTTGTCCTGCTTTTCTGTTATACTTGCACACAGCAAAATTACAGGAGGTTTTTATTATGAGTATGAATGTTGCATGTCTCGATCTCGAAGGTGTACTGGTACCTGAAATCTGGATCGCATTTGCTGAAGCAAGCGGAATCCCAGAATTAAAGCGTACAACCAGAGACGAACCAGATTACGATAAATTAATGAAGTGGAGAATCGGCATCTTAAATGAGCACGGTCTCGGCCTCAAAGAAATTCAGGAAACAATCGCAAAGATTGATCCACTTCCAGGCGCAAAAGAGTTTCTGGACGAACTTCGTTCTTTCACACAGGTTATCATCATCAGTGATACATTTGAACAGTTCGCTAAGCCACTTATGGAAAAGCTTGGCATGCCTACAATCTTCTGCAACTCCCTAGTTGTTGATGAAGATGGCAAGATTACTGATTTCAAGATGCGTTGCGAAAAATCTAAGCTTACAACTGTACGTGCTCTGCACTCATGTGGTTTCGACACAGTTGCAACTGGCGACAGTTTCAACGACCTGGCTATGATTCAGGATTCAAAGGCTGGTTTCCTTTTCCGCACAACCGATCAGATCAAGGCTGATTATCCTCAGCTTCCTGCATACGAAGAGTATGCTGATCTTCTCAAGGCATTTAAGGACGCTATCCTCTAGGCCACTCAGCACTGCAAATTCACTGTTCTACGCGTTTCTGCAGTTTTCTATTTTACTATGAAACATGAAAAAGGGAAATGTCACATTTCGTGGCACTTCCCTTTATTTTTATGCAAATGAACTGAGCAGTCCATTTGCATGAAGTATTTAAAAGCATTTGAAAATCTTTGAAAGTCTTTGAAAGTCTTTGAAAGTCTTTTAGAGTTTAGACAGGGCTTCTCCAACAGAGGATACATAAACCAGATCCATGCCCAGCTTGTCCAGTTCCTTATCATAATTGGACTTAGGGAGCATGCACCTCTTATATCCCATCTTGGCAGCCTCCTTCACACGCATGGAGGCATTTCTTACGCCACGGATTTCACCTGCCAGACCAACTTCACCAATAATCACAAGATCATCTCCCACCGAACGGTCACGGAAGGATGAGGCAATGGCCATAACAATACCAAGGTCTGCGGAAGGATCATCGATTCGCATACCACCTGCAATATTCACATAGCAGTCACAGCCTGACATCTGCAGGCCGCCACGTTTTTCCAGAACCGCAATGAGAAGATTCACACGGTTGAAGTCAAGACCTACTGAAGTTCTTCTTGGCATGGAGAATGAAGTATCCGAACAGAGAGCCTGAATTTCAATCAAAATGGCACGGGTGCCTTCAATGGTGGATACAACAACAGAGCCGGAAGATTCTTTAGGTCTACCATTCAGGAACATTTCGGATGGGTTGGTAACCTCTTCCAATCCCTTGTCTGTCATGTTAAATACGCCAACTTCATTTGTGGAACCAAATCGATTCTTCTGGGAGCGAAGCATACGGAAACCACCACTTCCATCTCCTTCAAAATAAAGAACAGAATCCACCATATGTTCCAGGGTACGAGGACCTGCCACTGTACCTTCCTTGGTAACATGGCCCACAATGAATACTGCAATATTCTTCTGCTTGGCCAGCTGCATCAGGCGACTGGTTACTTCACGAACCTGGGTCACAGAGCCAGGTACATTATCAATTTCTGCAGATTCCATGGTCTGAATGGAATCGATAATCATAACTTCTGCCTGAACATTTTCTGCAGCATTTTCAACATTGTCCATATCGTTATCCGCCAGTAGCATAAGTCTTGCATCCAGTGCTCTCAGTCTCTCTGCTCGCATTTTAATCTGAGCAGCAGATTCCTCACCAGACACATATAAAACCTTAATATCCTTTGCCACCAGATTTCTGCACATTTCCAGCAGCAGGGTAGATTTTCCAATACCCGGATCACCACCAACTAAAACAAGGGAGCCCTTAACGATACCACCACCAAGCACTCGGTCCAGTTCTGTAATATTGGTTTCAATTCGGTCTTCCTCTTCGGAAGAAACCTGATCCATGGAAATTGGTTTTGGCCTGTCCTGCAGAGGAACCAGTTTTTCCTTATTCTTGGATACCGTTACTTTCTCTTCTACAAAAGTATTCCACTGACGACATCCCGGGCACTGTCCCATCCACTTGGCAGACTCATATCCACATTCTTTACAATAAAATACGTGTTTCTCTTTTGCCATAAATTTCCCTTACGAAAAAGAAGCGGCGGGTCAGCACGACCAGCCGCATCCTTACATTTCAATTAGTATTTTTCAATATTTACACTTACTGAATCATTTTCAGCAAGTTCAGCTGAAAGGCTAAGCTTTCCGCCTAAATTCGTCTTCATCTTACCAAGATTAATGTCATTCATGACAACCTTGTATTCCGTTTCTGGTTCCAGTTCCAGTGTAATCTGTGCATCTTCTGCTCCCTCAACGGTGAACATTACCTTTTTACCATTTGTACGGAATCCAAATACTGCTGTTCCAGGTACTGATTCATAAACAAAAGCACCATTTTTTTCCAGCTTTGTAATTTCATTAAATGTCTTAATCTTGTAACTTGCCCCCTGATACTGAAAGCCATCCTGCTTCGTCTTAGTAGGAAGCTCATAATTTCCAAAGCTAAGAGCTCCGTCCTCTTCTTCGCGGATCAACTCCTCAACAACTGCCATTTGAAATTACCTCCTCAATTAATAACTGCTAACACAATCATAACACAGAACGCCATTTATTTCTGTTATAAATTAATGAATTTTTGACATTTTTATTTAAATATTTGCAAACGAAATAAATAGCCAGCAAGCCCTGTGTTTTCCTTAAACTTCTTTGGCTGATACCGTAACCTTATCGTTCTTCACACCCAGGCTAACTTTCATGCCTTCCTTGATATTTCCCTTTAAAATTTCCTCAGAAAGAAGATCCTCTACGTAATCCTGTACAGCACGTTTCAGTGGTCTTGCACCAAACTTAGGATCATAGCCCTTTGTGAAAATGAACTGCTTTAACTTTTCTCCATAGGTAAGAGTAATCTTCATATTTTCTTTTACAAGCTTCTTCAGAATATTTAACTGAAGACCTGCAATCTCCTTCACCTCATCCTGAGAAAGAGATGTAAATACAATCATGTCATCCAGGCGGTTTAAGAATTCTGGACGGAAGGCATTCTTCACTTCATCCATAACAGAAGCCTTCATCTTCTCGTGCTCTTCTTCCGGACTTGTGTTACTACTAATAAATCCAAGAGTATGAGGATCCACAATATTCTTTGCACCAAGATTTGAGGTAAGGATAATAATCGTATTCTTAAAATCAACACTTCTTCCCTTACCATCGGTGATGATACCATCATCCAAAATCTGCAGAAGCAGATTGAAAATATCCGGATGGGCCTTTTCCACTTCATCAAAAAGCACAACACTATATGGATGTTTTCTAACCGCATTGGTAAGAAGGCCACCCTCGTCATAACCAACATAACCAGGAGCTGCGCCAATCAGTTTTGAGGCATCCATTCTGTCAGATAATTCTGACATATCAATTCTTACCAGATTACTTTCGTCACCAAAGAGAGCTTCCGCAAGGGCCTTGGAAAGTTCCGTCTTACCTACACCAGAAGGTCCCAGGAAAAGGAAAGAACCAATTGGTCTTTTTGGATCCTTTAAGCCCACTCTTCCTCTCTTAATAGCCTTAGCTACCGCCTTAACTGCTTCGGTCTGTCCCACAACTCTCTTGTGTAGAATATCTTCTAACTTAAGAAGTCTGTCTGATTCTGTTTCCTTTAATTTAGAAACAGGAATTCGCGTCCACAGAGAAACCACTTCAGCCACATCTTCTGGATGCATCTTCTTCCAGCTCTCAATTGGCGAATTCGCATAGGCCTTGTCTGCCTGGATATTCTTTCTAACTGCCTTGGAAGAAAGATTCTTTGCAAGAGAAAGGTCTCCCTTCTTTAGGGCTTCCACCATATCATTTTCGAGTTCCATTGCTGACTTGCGAAGGTTTGATGGAGAATTCTTATCCTGATAACCAGTAAGCCCCAGTCTTGCCGCTGTTTCATCCATTAAGTCAATGGCCTTATCTGGCAGGTATCTGTTATTGATATATCGTACGGATAAATCCACTGCACTTTCGATACATTCGTCATCAATAGAAACCTTATGGAAGCTTTCATAAGCAGGTCTCAATTCCTTGAGAATCTTAATGGTTTCTTCCCTATTGGGTTCATCCACCGTAACTGGCTGAAAGCGGCGAGAGAATGCCGGATCCTTCTCGATATACTTAGAGTACTCATCCACAGTGGTTGCACCAATCACCTGGAGTTTTCCACGAGATAAAGCCGGTTTCATAATATTAGATGCATCCATATTGCTATCACCGGATCCACCAGCTCCCATAATGGTATGGAACTCATCAATAAAAAGAATTACATTGCCACGATCTTCCACTTCCTGCATAAGGCCTTTGAGGCGTTCCTCAAAATCACCACGGAAACGTGTTCCTGCAAGCATGGCAGCCATATCCAGACTGTAGATTTCTTTATTCAGCATCTTTTCAGGAGCCAGTCCATCTGCAATCTGCTGAGCCAGCCCTTCTACAATTGCTGTCTTACCTACACCGGCTTCACCAATGAGACAAGCATTGTTCTTGGTTCTTCTACTAAGAATTTCCATGATACGGAGACACTCCGCCTCGCGTCCTACCACAGCATCCAACTGACCAAGAAGAGCTTCTCTGCTTATGCTTCTTGCAAACTTATCCAGAAGAGATTCCTTTTGACTCTGCTTTGGCTTACCATCTCTATTTCTTCGATTACTATTTACAGGTAAATATAATTTTCTTACTTCTTCCAGAATGGTTTGAATATTAATTCCTGAATTTGTAAGAACGGTAGGAATAATATCCTTATTTCCTAAAAGAATCGCCATTAAGAAATGACCAGCATCCACATCTCCTACAGAAGTTGCACGCTTTCTCTTCAGATCATTTGCAATACCTTCTGCACGTTTCACAATTGCCCGGCACTTGGTACTCATTTCCATTCTCTTGATGCTTTTAACAGTCTTTGTCTGATTCAGTTCCACATGGAAATAGCGACAAACCATTTCTGCATCCAGGCCATAGCGATTAGCAATTGTTTTAACATCGGATTCCATCACAAGAAGAGCCAGCAGAATATCTAATGTTTCTACTCGCTCATTACCTGCTCCAATTGCCATCTTCTCAGCAAATTGAAGGATTATATCTTTACTACTCTTCTCTGCCATCATTTACTCCTAAAACTAAATTCTGCGTCAGGTTTTTAAGCCAGACGCAGAACATTTGCACATATCTTATTATGCTTCGTCGATTGCTTTACCAATGTCATGACGCATATATTTGTTTTCGAAATTAACAAGCTCAGTTGCTTTGTATGCATTTGCGCGTGCTTGCTTCAAATCATTACCACGAGCAACAACACCGATTACACGGCCGCCATTTGTAACAACCTTGCCGTCCTGGAACTTAGTACCAGAATGGAATACAAAGTAATCATCACGTCCCTTGAAGTTCTCAAGACCCTTGATTTCAAATCCCTTTTCATAAGAAACAGGATATCCGTCTGATGCAAGCATAACACAAACTGCAGCATTGTCATCAAACTCAAGGTTGATTTTATCAAGAGTGCCGTCTGCACATGCTTCCATAACATCGATGATATCATTCTTCATACGAGGAATTACTACCTGAGCTTCTGGATCACCAAAACGTGCATTGTATTCCAGTACCTTAGGACCATCTGGTGTCAGCATAAGACCTACGAAGAGCACACCCTTAAACTCTCTTCCTTCTGCTGCCATAGCATCAATTGTCTTCTGGTAAATATTCTCTTCACAGAACTTCTGAACTTCTGCAGTATAGAATGGGCTTGGCGAGAATGTTCCCATACCACCAGTATTGAGACCTGTATCTCCATCCCCTGCTCTCTTATGATCCTGAGCAGATGTCATAGGACGAATTGTCTTACCATCAGAATAGCAAAGTACGGAAACTTCACGTCCAGTCATGAACTCTTCAATAACAATCTTGTTACCAGAATCGCCAAACTTCTTATCAATCATGATTTCTCTAATGCCGGCACTAGCTTCATCCAGATTCTGACAAATCAGAACACCCTTACCTAAAGCAAGGCCATCAGCCTTGATTACATATGGAGGATTCATTGTCTTAAGGAAATCTAATGCCTTTCCAGGATCTGTAAATGTTTCATACTTAGCTGATGGAATATCATACTTCTTCATGAGATCCTTTGAAAATGCCTTTGACGCTTCAATAATAGCAGCATTCTTTCTTGGACCAAATGTCTTAATACCAGCATCCAGGAATGCGTCTGCGACACCAGCTGCAAGTGGATCATCCGGACCAACAATTACAAAATCAATTTCCTTTTCCTTTGCGAATGCAACTAATTTTTCTGCATCCATTACAGAAATATCTACACATTCAGCCAGTTCTGCAATACCTGCATTACCAGGTGCTGCATAAATCTTATCTACACGTGGAGACTTCGCAACTGCCCATGTAATTGCATGCTCTCTACCGCCACCGCCAACGATTAAAACTTTCATAGTTTGCCTCCTGTTTTTGTCAACAAAAAAGTCATTTTTATAACATTAAGTGTGCCGCAGACTCATTTGTTTGCGGCACACAAAAAATTCTAGTTTTTCTTTTTATAAGCGATTTTGCCATTTGCAATCATGTCAATTGCCCTTGGTAAAATCTGCCACTCTGCCTCATGCATAATACGTTCCTGCAGAGTCTTTGGTGTGTCGTCATCCTGCACATATACAGCCTTCTGAATAATGATAGGGCCTGTATCTGTTCCATCATCAACAAAATGAACTGTAGCACCAGAAACCTTTACACCTCTTTCAAGAGCTGCTTCATGTACATGTAATCCATAGAATCCTGTTCCACAGAATGATGGAATCAAAGATGGATGAATGTTGATAATCTTACCTTCATACTTAGAAATAACATTCTTTGGTACCACAACAAGAAAACCTGCAAGTACAATCAGGTCAGGCTGATATTCATCAAGTTTTGCAAGGAAAGCATCGTTGAACTCATCACGAGTTGCAAAGTTTTTTGGTGAAAGAACTTCATTTGCAATGCCAGCCTTTTCTGCACGTGTCAGTGCATAAGCATTTGGATTATTTGAAATAACTCCAATAATTTCTGTATTTGTGATGGTTCCATCCTGCACGCGATCAATAATAGCCTGCAGATTTGTGCCACCACCAGATACGAGGATTAATACCTTTAGCATAAGATAACGCCCTCTTCTCCTTCAACTGTTTCACCGAGCATAACTGCTTCACAACCAGAAGCGTTTACTGCTGCGAATGTCTTATCCGCATCTGCTGGATCTACTGCCAGAACCATACCGATACCCATGTTATATGTGTTATACATCATATGCTCTTCAACATCGCCCCTTTTCGCCATCATCTTGAAGAGTACAGGTACATCATAAGAATTCTTATTAACCTTAGCTGTGATTCCTGCAGGAAGCATTCTAGGAATGTTCTCATAGAAACCACCACCTGTGATATGGCTTGCGCCCTTAACCTTAACACCTGCGTTCTTTACAGACTTCATTGCCTTTACGTAGATGATTGTTGGCTGAAGAAGAGCCTCACCAAGAGTCTTACCCAGTTCTGGTTCATATGTTTCAAGAGCTTCTCTTGTCATAGGGAAGATCTGACGAACCAGTGAGAAACCATTTGAATGAACACCGCTAGACTTAATACCGATAAGTACATCGCCAGCCTTAATGTCCTGTCCTGTAATCATATCCTTACGATCAACTACACCCACTGAGAAACCAGCTACATCGTACTCATCTTCAGGCATAAGTCCTGGATGTTCAGCTGTTTCACCACCAATCAGTGCGCATTCAGACTGGATACATCCTTCAGCAACCCCCTTTACGATTGATGCAATTTTTTCAGGATAGTTCTTACCACATGCAATATAGTCCAGGAAGAAAAGTGGTTCACCACCTGCACAAGCAACGTCATTTACACACATAGCTACTGCATCAATACCGATTGTGTCATGCTTGTCCAGAAGGAATGCAAGCTTAATCTTTGTACCAACACCATCAGTACCTGAAAGAAGAACCGGGTCTTCCATATTCTTGATATTAGCTAATGAAAATGCACCTGAGAAACCGCCAAGTCCACCAAGAACTTCTGGACGCATAGTTTCCTTTACATACTTCTTCATTAATTCTACTGACTGATATCCTGCTACGATATCTACGCCTGCCTTCTTGTAATCCATTTCGACCTCCTGAAATTGCTGTGCTAATATTGGACAGTTACTGTCTTATAAAACGACAATATTATAGAGGAAAAACCATATTTTGTAAACACAACTGTCCCCCTCTATGTATTGTTACATCTGACGGATTGTGTTAGAATTTATATAAATTTTTAGGCAAATTTTACGAAAATCTGCCTTCTGATTTTATACTATTTGAAACGCACGCGGGGGGGGTGTATTCATGACAACGAAAGAACGTCGACCTAACATCGGATTTCTGACATGCCATCTTGATAACGATTACACAATGGAGGTCTGTAAAGGCGTAGAATACGCTGCAGAAGAGGCCGATTGTAATCTCATCATCTTACCAGGCATGTATCTGAACGCTTCATACAACGATCCTATAAATGCAAAATATGATTATCAGTACAATTCCATTTTCTATTATGCCAATCAAAAATCTCTGGATGCACTGATTATTTCCGTTGGTTCCATCGGAACCTTCCTTTCCGTAGAAGACAAAAAATCATTCGTTGATAACTTCGATCTCCCTGTACTGACTCTGGAAATCGAAGTACCTGGCTACCCTTATCTTTATACAGAGGGTCAGACTGGTATGCGAGAAATCATTGAGCATATGATCAAAAAACATGGCAAGAAAAAGATTGGTTTCGTAAATGGCCGTCTGGAAAATGCAGATGCTCTGGAACGTTTCAACGTTTATAAGAAAGTCCTTAAAGAAAATGATATTGCCTATGATGAGCGTCTGGTTGCTTATGGAGATTTCTCTGAATATACAGAGGACATTGTAGGAAATCTTCTGGATGAAAATCCTGATCTGGAAGCAATTGTTTTTGCCAACGACACCATGGCTATTGGTGGTTACAAGGCCATTAAGAAAAGAGGACTTGTCATCGGCAAGGACATTCTGGTTGCCGGTTACGATAATACCCAGACATCTCTGGACTTATCTCCTCAGCTCACTACTGTTGATAACAACATTATGGATTTGGGTTACCAGGCTGTTTACCAGGCTCTGGAACTGATTAAGAATGATGAAACATCTGTAAATCTTCTTCACTCCAAGATGGTTACTCGTTTCTCCTGTGGTTGCAACCCAGCCAATGATAAAGAAATCTTAAAGGATGTATCTGATCATCTGAATGACTTACAGGCAGAGGGTCTCACTGAAAAATTCAAGGAACTCTTTATGGGTCCTTATTCAGAATCCTTCTACTCAAAACAGCTTTTCAATGTACTGGATCCATTCTTCAACGAATTCACCAAAATGATTTTCACGGGAGTTCTTCTTCCGGAAGAAGAAATTCGTAAGATGACTGAGAGAGTAATGAACAACGAAATCATTGTTTACTACTTCTCTCAGACCAATATGACTTACATCCTGAATGTGCTTTACCACTTCCTGGATCATCTGGACATTGACGAATCCATTAAGTCAAAGCTGGCAAAATCATTTACCGTCGTATTCGCATACATGGCAAATCTCAGCTCCAACACATACATTAACGAAGTAAGATCCAACAAGGCCGCAGCATGGTCTTCCGTTTATATGGTTCGAGATACTCTTCTCACTGCCGCCAACGACAAGAGATGCTTCCAGCTGATTATGAATAAGCTCTATCAGATCAATGGATTCCGTAGTGCTTATATTTACCTTTACGACGACGTTCCTGTGCAGATGACAACCGGTTTCTGGCAGGTTCCTAAATATGTACTTCTGCAGTCTTATTGTAAGGATGGAAAAATCCGTGTATTAGAGGGCGACAACCGAATCCTGCCTTCCTACATGATTTTCCGCAATAAGAACACACCAAACGAAAGACGTGTCACAATGATTCTGACACCAATCTTTACAAATGAAGTGCAGCACGGTATGTTCCTCTGCGAAACAGACCTTTCAAATTTCTCTAAGATTTATTCCACAAGCCTGCAGCTGGGAACATCCCTGAAGTTCATCTCTCTTATGCGTCAGGAAATGGCCATCCAGAACCGACTGGAATCCACCATGAATGAAATCAGAGAAAAGAACGATCTTTTAAATGCTTTATCTGTAACAGATGAATTAACTGGTCTTTATAACCGTCGTGGTTTCTTTGAGACTACAGAACAGCTCACATCCAATAAGGCAAACGCTGGTAATAAAGCCCTTCTTGCCTTCATTGATATGGATAACCTTAAGCAGGTTAATGATAAGTTTGGTCATAAGGATGGCGACTACTCTCTCATCAGCATATCTCAGACACTGAAAAAGAGTTTCCCTAAGGGATCCATTATTGCTCGTATCGGTGGCGATGAATATGCAGCCTTCGTACCAGACCTGAACATTACAAGCATTGACGAAATTAAGCAGAAGCTGAACTATTACTCTGACCATGAAAATGAGATTAACGATAAGCCTTACTTCATTGAGTTCTCCTATGGTTTCAAAGAATTCACAATCTCTGATTCCTTAAACATCGAAACAGATATGAGTGAAGCAGACTCCAAGCTCTATGTGGATAAGAAACAAAAGAGAAAATCCGTACTTAAATCGGAAGCTGAGTAATTTGCACAAAGTAGAAATCATTCAAAAATAAAAAAAAAAGCAAATAAAGAAAGCCCTCTCAGATGATAAACATCCGAGAGGGTTATTTTTATGTCTATATCTCAGCCAATCTCATTTGCTGAATTATTTTGTGATTGCATCGTAGATTTCTTTCGTTGCCTTGGCCTTGTTCATGCTGTAAAGGTGAACACCATAAGCGCCATGCCTCATCAGATCATCAATCTGATTTACTGCATATTCAATGCCGGCTTCTCTCATATCTGCAGGGTTCTCTGCATACTTTGCAAGAAGTTCTGACAGGGCGTGAGGAACAGAAGAACCAGACAGGGAAACACTGGTTCCCAGCATATTGGCATTGGTAATTGGCATAATACCTGCATGAACAGGAACATCAATACCAGCCTTTTCGCAGCGATCCATAAACTGATAGAACTTTTCATTATCAAAGAACATCTGTGTAATCAGGGAATTTACACCCAGGTCGCACTTTTCCTTAAGGAAATGAATATCGTCATCCAGACTCTTTGATTCTGGATGACACTCAGGATAGCAGGCAGCGGAAATTTCAAATCTGCCATCTGCCTTGATTTCAGGGATCATGTCAGATGCATGCTGATAATATCTCTGATCAAACTCTTCTCTTGTCATATTTCTTGGGCAGTCGCCACGAAGAACCAGAACGCGGGATACTGACTTCTTATTCAACACATCCAGGGTTTCCTTCAGACGGTCTGGTGTCATTCCAACTGCTGTCATATGAGCCAGAGACTGCACCTCTGCAATATTTTCAATGTAGGCCGCAATCATAGCTGTCTTCTTGCTATTGCTTCCACCTGCGCCATAAGTTACTGAAATGAAATCCAAATCTAAAGACGCAATATCGTCAACCGTTTTAAAAATTCCATATATATCTTCATCTCTCTTTGGAGGGAAGACTTCACAAGAGAATTCAAAATTTTCATTTGTATATTTATTTTTCAACATAAATACCTTCCTTTTTTCGGCATATTTATATAACTATACCGCCTTGGAGAAAATTAATATAATTCTATATTTTTATAGTTTGCCATAAATAAAATCTATGGCAATTCCATTTGCATGCATCAATTCAATCCTGCAAATGGACTGTGCATCTTACTTACTCAATATCCATTAGGGATATTTTTCTACTTTATTACCTTACCAACAAGGTCTGCCATGTTCTGGTAAACATCTGGGAACTTCTTCTTCAGGTTCATTGGCTTGAACTCTGAATTCAGGAATGCATGGCTTGTTTCTGCTGTATGCATCAGCTTCATTTCTGGAAGCTTGTAGATTTCATAATTTACTGTGAAGCGAACTGGAGTTAACTTCTTAATGGACAGTGCGATTTCAATATCATCTGCGTAATGAAGGGCATCAATGTAAAAATCGTGGAGTTCCAGAACCGGAATAATAATTCCCTTTTCTTCCAGGGCATCATAGCCAAGACCCACCTCTTCCATGAGGTAAAGTCTGGATTCTTCCAGGAATCTTGCATAGTTACTGTGGTGCACAACATGCATCTGATCTGTTTCGTAGTAATTGATTTTTCTAAAATATGGTTTTAATGTATTAGGCATTATTTTTTGCCTTCCTTTCTTCTGTCCATCACTGGGATGTCTAATTTTTCAGCCTTTGTTCCCTCAGGCTGTACCTTAACTTCTTTACGGTCCGGATTAATCTTCTCACGAACCTTGCGAGCCGTTTTCTTGCTCTCTCCCAGATCCAGAGATAACTGCATCTGTTCCTCACGACGGCGAGCTGCTTCCTTCTGCTTTTCCACATAAAGTTCCTGAGATAGCAAATCAGCCAGCTCTAAAATCTGACCATAACGGTCCTGCTGAGTCAAGGCATCCAGGTTTGCCACAAGTTCCGCCTTGGACTTGGAAACCTCATCCACCTTCTGCTTCAGTGTCTTCTGCATCTTCTCATATTCCTGCTCAATCTTGCGGTAGGAATCATTTACCAGATGATCAACCTCTGTCAACATTTCGTCAGTATAAATAAGAGATGCCGCATAAATATCGCCAGCCGTTCTGAGAGACTTCTTATCTGCCTCTTTCAGTTCAGATTCACGATAAGCCTGTGGCTCTCCATCTCTTCTCTTTGACACACGAATACGGGAAGCTGACTTCTCTGCCTGGTAACGAATCTCCTTCGCCTCAGCCTCTGCTTCCTTCAGGATTGCTGCTCTTTTATCTGTTACCTGCTGATATTCACGCAGTTCCTTTTCTACAACCGCAATAACCTTGTCCAGCAGCTGTGTGGTGTCCTTTTTATCTAAAATGGCCTTGTCCTGATTCAGGGCAGTGCCAGGGGCATCTTCTATTCTGGCCCGAAAGCCTTCCAACAAAAGAATCGCTGTGCTCTTATATTCCTTCATATTATCTGTCCTTTCGTGAAGAATTTCCGTAATGTTTTTTCACGCCAGCCAAAGTATAAGTAATCATGTAATAAATCCTCTTTGCAAATGGAATTTGCATATACTTATACACACGATAATTCATAATGGCTGATTTAAATTTCTGACCGGACCTGCTCTTTTTCTGTACCCGATAAAGAAGAAGCGGCTCATTAATACCCACAGCAAAATTGCTTTCATCTGCAGACAGAATGGAAAGCCAGGTCACATAATCTTCATGTAAATTTCCGGATGGAAATGGATGGCGAAGTGCCGTCTCTCTTTTTAACATAACGGAAGAACAATTAATCTGATTGGTGCGAAGGAGCTTTTTGTAACGGATGATTTTTTCACAGCCAATATACTGCTTCATATCCCTGCCTTCTTCATCCATTAACTCTCTGCCAGAAAAGCAGATAGAAGGTTCTTTTCCGTGTATTGTACACTCTTTCATGGCACGAAGTTGTTTCTCTAACTTATCGGACGCCCACTGATCATCTGCATCCAGGTAAGCAATATACTCGCCTCGTGCAAGACTTGCACCATGATTTCTATTTTCAGCTGGGCCTTCCGGATCTTCAGTAGGGATAATACGAAGAATCTCTTTTTCCAGAGCCTCCTGATATGGCAGCAGCAGGTTCAGATCCAGGGTATTTCCTGCATCAATAAGAATAATCTCATAATCATCCATTGTCTGTTTGAAAACGGAATCTAATGTACTTGTAATCGTTTTATTCGCCTTGAAACAAGGAATAATAACTGATACTCGCATAGTTGCCTCCAGCCTAAAATATTGAAGAATTATAGCACAAATTGGACACATGAAAAAGGGGATATAGTAGCTATATCCCCTTTCATTCTTTGATTTACTTAAGAAATCTGCGACAAATCCATTTGCAGAAATCTTAGAGTTCGAAAAGAAGCTCTTCGTATGTTGGCATTGGCCATGCATCCTTAGCCAGGATACCTTCCAGTTCATCAGCAGGCTTTCTAACCTCTGGGAAGAACTTGAAGACTTCATTGTAGTAATACTTAGCCCAAGCCTCGTCGTCACCCTGGAATTCCTTAGCACCTTCCAGACGACGTGCAAGTTCTTCTGTTGCATCCTCCAGACGAGATACACGGGAAGAAATCTCGGCGATTGTCTTCTTATGAACGTTTGGTAATGTACCAGCAGCTGAAATATCATCTGCTTCCTTCGCGATTGTTCCTTCATACTTCATAACAGCTGGAAGGATTTCACGCTTTGCCATGTCTACCATAACACGGCCTTCGATATTAATAGACTTTGCATAGAGCTCATACATAACTGCTGCACGAGAACGAAGTTCTACTTCAGACATAACGCCCATACGCTGGAAAAGTCTGATTGTCTTAGGGCTTGTGTAGTACTGAACTGCATCAACCATGCATCCAATTGATGGAAGGCCACGGCGAGCTGCTTCTTCTACCCATTCCTGTGAGTAACCATTGCCGTTAAATACAACACGACCATGATTTGTAAATGTTTCCTGTACATATGCCTTTGCAGCCTTTTCGAATTCAGGACCTGCAAATGGTTCCAGCTTATCAGCAGCCTTACGAAGCTGATCAGCAACGATTGTATTGATTACTGTAAGTGGCTGTGAGCAGTTCTGTGTAGAACCAACCATACGGAATTCAAACTTATTACCTGTGAATGCAAATGGAGCGGTTCTGTTACGGTCTGTTGCATCCATTGTGAACTTAGGCAGTGTAGATACACCTGGGTCATATACCTTAGCCTGTACATGTGATGTAGCTTCACCCTTTTCAATAATCTGGTGCATCATGTCATCCAGCTGCTCTCCAAGGTAAATAGAAACAATTGCTGGAGGAGCTTCCTGGGCACCAAGTCTGTGGTCATTACCTACTGAAGATGCAGATGCACGAAGAAGTTCTGCATGGTTATCTACAGCAGCTACAACAGCAGCCAGGAATACCTGGAACTGTAAGTTATTTTCCGGATCATCTGTAGGATTCATCAGGTTCTCACCGTCACTCGTTGCGATGGACCAGTTATTGTGCTTACCAGAACCATTGATACCTGCAAATGGCTTCTCGTGAAGGAGGCAGGCAAGTCCATGACGAGCTGCAATCTTACGCATAAGTTCCATTACAAGTTCATTATTATCAGTAGCTGTATTTGTATCATTATAAATTACGGCAAGTTCACACTGACCAGGACCAACTTCATTGTGCTGAGTCTTAGCAAGAATGCCATACTTCCAAAGTTCATCATTCAGATCATTCATGAATGTAAGAATACGGTCATTGATTGAACCAAAATAGTTATCATCCATTTCCTGACCCTTAGGTGCTGGTGCACCGAAAAGTGTACGACCTGTCAGTTCCAGATCTTCTCTCTTTTCATATAAAGCACGGTCAACAATAAAGTATTCCTGTTCCGGGCCAACCGATGACTGTACACGTGCTGGGTACTTGCCAAATAAAGCAAGTACACGCTTTGCCTGCTTAGAGATTGCATCCTGCGCACGAAGCAGTGGCGTCTTGTGGTCAAGAGATTCGCCTGTATATGATGTGAATGCTGTTGGAATACAAAGAACCTTTGTTCCATCTGGAGTATCCTTAACGAATGCCGGAGATGTACAATCCCATGCTGTATATCCTCTGGCAGCAGCTGTGGAACGAAGTCCACCAGAAGGGAAGGAAGAAGCATCAGGTTCTGCACGAAGCAGTTCCTTTCCTGAAAGTTCCATCATAACAGAACCTTCCTTAGTACCATTAATAAAGGAATCATGCTTTTCAGCCGTTCCATTATTCAGTGGCTGGAACCAATGTGTATAATGTGTTGCTCCTAAATCTACAGCCCATTCCTTCATTGCACGAGCAACGTCATCAGCAATTGAAAGATCAAGTGGCTTACCTTCATCGATTGTTTCTCTCAGTGACTTGTAAACAGCCTCTGGCAGTCTTTCTTTCATTACTGCGTCATTAAATGTGTAAGAACCGAAGAGTTCTGGAACATTAAGATTTGACATTTGTTTTCCTTCCTTTCGAATGGTCATATGCGGCCATACTCTATGCGAAATTCATTTCTAAATCAACACGTATAATAAAATATTACTTTTGCCGCAAAAACGCAAGGTTTTATTAAGTCCCTAGGACTTAATTATATTAAGTTTTCTCTGGCACCTATGAAAATTCATGCAAATGGACTTTCCACGATTACTCTACACATAAAAATGCCAGCAGTATCAAAAAGATATCTGCTGGCATGAATATGTGGATTTATTTAGACTTATCCTCTCTTAAGGAAATCAGGAATCTTAATAGAATTCTGATTTGCACGTGGAGCTGGAGCCGTCTTTTTTTCTGCTGCTTCAACTGCTGGAGCTGGTGTTGCTGCTGCACTTTCAGCTGGAGCTGTAGGATTAAGGTTCAGCTTTACTGGCTGTGCCTTTCTGTTACCATCGAAGGATGGCTTCTGGATTGTTACAGGAGTAACACTTGCCTTCTTTTCTGTCTTGGCGCCTGGAATAGAAAGCTTAGAAACGTCAGACTTAATAACTGAACTTTCGTTTCCTTCAAGACCTGTAGCAATAATTGTAATGCTAACGTCATCACCTGTTACATCGTTATCAACTGTGCCGAAGATAATATTTGCACCTTCGCCAGCAACTTCTGTAAGGTATGTAATTGCATCGTAAGCTTCTACGATACCAACGTTACCAGAGAAGTTAACGATGATGTCTGACGCGCCACCAACTGTTGTTTCAAGTAATGGAGAATCCATAGCCTGTTTAATAGCATCAACAGCCTTGTTATCACCTGAAGCCTGACCAATACCAATATGAGCGATACCCTTATCGCGCATAACTGTCTGGATATCAGCAAAGTCAAGGTTGATAAGACCTGGCTTATTAATAAGGTCAGTAACACCCTGAACACCCTGCTGAAGGACTTCATCAGCCTTCTTAAGAGCTTCTGGAATACTTGTACGCTTATCACAAATCTGAAGAAGCTTGTCATTAGGAATGACAATTAATGTATCAACGTTTTCACGAAGCTTTGCAATACCCTTCTGTGCGTTGTTCATTCTTGGCTTTCCTTCGAAAGAGAAAGGCTTTGTAACAACACCTACAGTAAGGATTCCGAGATTTCTAGCAATTTCTGCTACGATTGGAGCTGCACCTGTACCAGTTCCGCCACCCATACCACAAGTAACGAATACCATGTCAGCATCCTTAATAATATCATTGATTTCTTCGCGGTTTTCTTCGATTGCGCTTGCACCGATTTCAGGCTTAGCACCTGCACCAAGACCCTTAGTAAGTTTCTCACCAATCTGGATCTTTGTTGTAGCACGGCTCAAAGAAAGTGCCTGCTTATCTGTGTTGATTGCAATGAGTTCAACACCTTCCACGTTTTCATCAATCATTCTGTTAACTGCATTATTTCCGGCACCGCCTACGCCAATAACCAGAATTCTTGCAGGTGACTTTTCATCATTAGACTTGATCTCAAGCAAGGTTTTTTCCTCCTTAAATTTGCTCCCCGTATTTTTATTTCTTAACCTATTTTAATTAACATAAAAACAAACTACTCTACATGATAAATGTTTTTATGTAAAATATCAAGATAATTATTTGGCTGTCTCTTTAAAACTTACTGTCTGATTTTCCTCGGAAAACTCCTTCATATAAAGAGTTCCGCTTTTGCCTTCCACCCCACTCAGGATACTTCCCAGGTTCATCATCTGCAGCTCTAAATTCTTACCATTTCCAAGTTCAATCTTGATGGTTCCATGTGTCAGAACAATCTCCCGATCCGCCGAGAAGGAAATACCATCAATGGATAATTCATACTTCTCAATCAGCTGGGTAATGGTAAGGATCTTTTTAAATTTCTCTTTATTAATATCCGGAAGTCTCTCTCCTATGGCCCATTCATTTACCTTCAGGCCGCGAATCATAGGAACTCCATCCTTCTTTTCGTCTGTGGTTTCCAGAACCACACCATCTTTGTCAAAGTAAATATACTTTTCCATATATTCCACACAGCCAGCTACACCCTTTTCATAGACTGTAACCTCGACCGTATTCTTTGACTTATAACTCACATCATACTTTGCCACAAATGGAATGTCCTCCACCGGGTCAAATGTATTTTGCAGAAATAAGACCAGTGTATTGTTTAGCGGAAGCTGTTCTTTTATTTTTTCTTCCACCAATTCTGCACTCGCCAGATTATTACCGGTCACCTCTATTTTTTCCAATTTAAAGGTTGAGCCATATGCCAGGCCGATAATAAGCACCAAAAGTACAATCAGTAGAACATAATGTTTTTTCTTCATTGTCTTGCCTCCAGTTCCTGCTTACGCTTCATCATACGAAGCGTGCCCTCTGGAACAATCTGTCTGGAAACAGACAGGCATATACCTATTTCAAAGAGCAAGGCAATCATGGAAGAACCACCATAGGATATAAACGGAAGTGGTACACCTGTATTAGGAATCAGATTAACATTAACACCTATATTTATAAGTGTCTGAACTGCAATATGCCCCATAATGCCAGATACAAGCAAAGCACCAAAACGATCTGGAGCACCATTGGCAATAAACAAAAGCCTCATGATCAACATAGCGATGACAATAAGGAGGCCAACCGCACCAACAATTCCAAGTTCTTCACAAATAATGGAGAAAATCATATCATTCTGCGCCTCCGGGATAAATCCATTCTTCTGCAGGGACTGTCCCAGTCCTCTTCCAAAGAATCCACCAGAGCCAACCGCATACAAGCTCTGTCTTACCTGATAGCCTTCCTCGGACATTGGATTTCTCCAGGCCGTAATTCTTGCTTTTCGATAATCTTCCATGGCGGTCAGAGCAATAGCAGCCAGCAAGCCCATCAGCATAATAGGGATAAGCCACCAAGGATGAGGTGTTGCAATAAACCAAATTACAATGGCAATCACCGCACACACAATACCGGTACTCAGATTTTCTTTGGCAATCAATCCAGCCAGCACTAAAGGAAAGGCAAGAACCTTAATGGTACCTTTGACAGTGTAAAGATTCTGATACCAGTTACAACACATTTGTGCCACCAGCATGGCAACAATAACCTTTGCAAACTCTGAAGGCTGGAAAGTGGCAGAACCTACTCCCAACCATCTGGCAGAACCATGAGAAGCAATACCCATAAAGACTGTAAAAAGCACAATGAAACCAATAAATACATAAAGATATGGTGCCAGAATTTTCCAAAGCTTATAATTCAACTTCGATGCCACAATCAGAGCAAAGAGTCCGACGCCAATATTTCTTAACTGCTTCATTAAGTAATAATTAGAGGAACCCGTATCTCTTTTGGCTACAAAGGAACTTGCACTGTATACCATAATGAGTCCAAAGAGACAGAGCGCAAGCACAATAAAGAGCGTTGGGAAATCAAAATAGGTGCCCTTTGGAAAAAGATATTCTCTTATCGATTTTATATCATAACTTCTTCTTTTACTTTTCATTTACCTAATTCTTTCCCAAAAATTTCTTAATAGTTACTTTCTCTATAACTCAAGCAGGCTTAGCCAAGTCTATTTACATACTCCTTGAAGAGCTCACCTCTCTGCTCATAGGACTTGAACATATCCCAGCTGGCACATGCTGGAGAAAGAAGTACATTATCTCCTGGCTTTGCATGCTGAGAACAAATTTCTACCGCATCTTCCAGTGTATCTGCATGAACAATTTCATTAAATCCATGATTCTTGCAGCACTTTTCAATATCATCTGCTGTCTCACCAATGAGTACAAGGAAACGTACCTTTCCAGCAAACTCATCTACCCATTCATCATAAGTATTCTTCTTATCATATCCTCCACCAATCAGACATGTTGTGGATGGCATGGACCGAAGCGCCTTAATGGCTGCATCTGGGTTTGTACCCTTTGAATCATTGTAGTATTTAACATCATTGAGTTCTCTTACGAATTCAATTCTGTGTTCCACACCCTGGAATGAACGGATTGCATCCGCAATGATTTCCTTAGGAACGCCCATGTAATATGTAACAGCAATGGCTGCCAGTACATTTTCCTTATTGTGGTCGCCAAGGATTTTAATTTCACTGGCATCAATCACAGGAATCTCTTCTCCTGCATGATTTACAACCATGACGCCATCTTTCATATATACGCCATCTTCAATTTCTTCTGTCTTACTGAAGAAGATTTTCTTTGCCTTCTTAACTTTATCCGCACGCTTCAATGTTTCCGGATCATCATAGTTTAATATGCAAAAATCATCTGCTGTCTGATTTTCCTGAATACGAAACTTTGCATTAGCATAATTATCAAATGTATAGTGACGATTCAGATGATCTGGTGTCAGATTCAGGATTGCGGAAACATGAGGATGGAAATCCACTACTGTTTCCAGCTGGAAAGATGAAATCTCCGCTGCAATCATAGTATCTGCATTGGTAGCATCAGCAAACTGAGTAAATGGAAGGCCAATATTACCTACAACAATGGTATTCTCTGTGTACTTCTTAAAAATTTCACCCACAAGTGTTGTAGTTGTTGTCTTACCATTTGTACCAGTAATGGCAGCAATTTTACCCTTATTAAAGTAATAAGCCAGTTCAATCTCGCCCCAGATTGGAACGCCTGCTTCTCTTACACGATTTACAAAGTCAGCATCTACTGGGATACCAGGACTAATCACAAATAAATCTGCCCACCGGATTAATTCATCTGTTAACTCGCCAAGTGCCACATTTACTTTATTATTCGCTGAAAAATTCTTTAAGAGTTCTTCTGCTTTCAGATTCTTATTTCCATCAAAGAGAGTTACATTGGCTCCGTTACGAATTAAAAGTCCAACCGAAGCAACTCCACTTTTACCTGCACCGGCTACGATTACATTTTTACCCTTCATGATGTCATCCTTTCTTGCTCTTATCCTTTGAGCAATAACATTCACTAATACAACCCTGGTCGAATTTTACGCAAATCTCATTTGCATGATTTCGTTTCTTCTTCCCAAAGGAATCTATGTCCTTACAGGGCAAGAAGGCCAAGTAAGCAGGCAAGGGCTGAAATAATTGCAAACTTAGATGTTACTTCTGTCTCTGGCCAGCCACCCAGTTCAAAGTGGTGATGGATTGGAGACATTCTAAACACACGCTTACCTGTAGTTTTGAAGCTTGCTACCTGAATCATTACAGAAAGTGTTTCCATCAGGTAAACAAAAGCCACAATAATTATAATCAGTGGATTCTTAATTACAAGTGCTGAAGAAGCCACAAAACCACCTAATGCAAGGGAACCTGTATCTCCCATGAAAACTTTTGCTGGATGTGTGTTGAACATGAGGAAGCCAAGTAAAGCACCAGCAAGGGCTGCTGCGATTGGTGTAATGCCTGCCTTGTACAGAAGGGAAGCTACACTGAAGAAAATCGCAATATAGAAAGTAACATTTGCAGAAAGTCCATCCAGACCATCTGTCAGATTGGAACCATTAACAGTTCCCAGAATCATAATTGCCGCAATCACATAATAGAAAATGCCAACATTGTATGTTCCATTTACAAATGGAATGTGAATTTCTGTACCAGTCTTCATAACCAGCTGCAGATAAAGCACAACTGCCACTGCTACCACAATCTGACCAAGCATTTTCTGAGAAGGGGTCATACCTTCATTCTGCTTCTTCAACATCTTCATGCTGTCGTCAATGAGACCGATGAGACCGAAACCAAACATACCGATCATAACTGGAATCATCTCTGGATATTTACCAATGTAGAAAAGAGAAACAATCAGTGTAGCCAGAAGGAAAATCACACCGCCCATGGTTGGTGTTCCCTGTTTCTTTTTGTGAGACTCAGGGCCTTCTTCTCTCTCATACTGACGCATCTTTGCCTTTGCCAGTGCTGGAACGATAATCTTACCTGCAATCACACTTGTTACAAATGCTGCCAGAGCAGGAATTGCCATTAACGCTACGTTCTTCATGTTTCTACCTCTTTTTGTTTAAACTTTTACCATGCTTTGCAAATGGGACTTCGCAGGCGCATCTCATTTGCACCTACATATCATTTGCCAGGCACTTTTCATTTGCCAGGCACTTATTGTGCATCTGTTGGTGTTGTACCAGCTACGCCATCGCTTGCTGGTACCTGACCATCATTATAAATAGGTGTCGCTACTTCGTCACCTGTTGTATTTGCTTCTACTGCTGCATCGTTGCCTGTCTTATCAATATTCATGTATGGCAGAAGTTCGGATGCAATCTTCTGGAAAAGGAATGTACCTGCTGCAGATTCTGCTGGGTTTGGTGAACCAGGTTCATCCACAAGACAGTAAAGCATTACCTTTGGATTCTCTACTGGAGCGAAACCGATAAAGGACAGGATGTACTTACCATTTCCTCGAGGTATCTTTTCCGCAGTACCAGACTTACCACCAATGGAGTAGCCCTCGACTGCTGCATGCTTACCAGTACCGGAAGTTACTACTCCTCCAAGCATTGTACGTAATTCAGAAGATGTTGATTCTGAAATTGTACGGCGAACAAGGATTTTATCATAGTTCTGTACAACATTTCCATCTGCATCAATTACCTGCTTAACCAGGTGTGGCTGATAATAGAAACCACCATTGATAACGGAACAAAAAGCTGTACCAATCTGCATCATATTAACTGTTACACCCTGACCGAAGGATGATGTGGCAAGCTCTACAGGATTTAATTTATTTTCGTGGTAAATCATAGAGGCAAGATTCGCACTGGAACCTTCACCTGAAATATCAATGTTTGTTCTCTGACCAAAACCGAAAAGGTCCTGATACTTTGCAAAGTTTGTACGTCCTTCCTTAGCAGCAATCTGCATAAGGCTATCGTTACAAGACTGTTCCAGAGCCTGGGTTGTTGTAAGCATTCCGTGACCCGTATTTAAGTGGCATCGAATATATGTATCTGCTACCTGCTGTCCACCGTCACAGTAGAATGTATCATCCGGAGTAATAACTCCTTCCTCTAATGCGCCTGCAATAGTAAATGTCTTGTATGTGGAACCTGGTTCAAAGTTATCAGAAACAACGAAGTTTCTCCAAAGCTCATTTAACTTCTTGTCTTTTTCCTCACTGCTCATTGCATCGGTTACGGATGCATATTCTTCATCAGTAATTTTATAATTATCTTCTTCTCTTTCATAGAGATACTTTGTAGCTGAGATATCAAACGCATTATTTGGATCATACTGATGACTATTGTACATGGCAAGAACTTCACAGTTCTGTGGATTCATAACAAGAACTGAAATATTTCTAGCTCCCATTTCATCCATGAATTCTTCAGACTTAGTCTGAACGATTCTCTGGATTTCTGTATCAATGGTTGTAACAATACTATTTCCATCTGTAGCTGGTTCTACAGTACGTGTCAGACTGTAGTCATCATTAAAGTAGGCATAAATTCTTCCGTTCTGGCCATTCAGTGTAGAGTTGTATGAACTTTCCAGTCCACCAAGTCCCTGATTATCACTGGTAACAAAGCCAAGCACATGACAGGCAAGATCTCCGTTTGGATAGTTTCTAATATAACCATCCTCGAACCAGACACCCACAATACCATAACCAGCATCGCTTTCCTCATAGTCCTGGAACTTCTTTACATCGTCATATGGAATCTGCTTTTTCAGTACCTTATACCAGGATTCGCTATCCTCTAAGGCTTTATTTACTTCCTCTTCTGTAACACCAAAGTATTTAACCAGAGCATCAACCGTTTTCTGCTTATACTTAATATTTTCATCTGCCAGCACATTCTTTGGTTCCAGAACCAGATTATAAACCTTAACACTGGTGGCAAGGACAGAACCATTACGATCCTTTATATCTCCTCTTTTATAAGGAACAGATACATTATCATAAGTCTTCTGTTTCTGGCTCAAAACCTCTTCGGAATAAGCATCTCCATTTGCAAGGGTGATGTATACCATCTTTCCTACTACTATGCCAAATAATACAAATATGATTATAACCAAATAAAAAAGATGCTTTCGCATCCTTTTTATCAATAGTTTAGGCTTTCTATTTTTTTTACTCATAATCCCTACCTACCGCTTGGTACGTCTCCGTACTGTTTTACATAGTCGCCATCTGCATTGTCGTAGTAGATGATCTGACCGTTCTGACTATAAACCATGCCCAGCTCACCTGTAGCAATGTTATAGATATCGTCTAATGAATACATATTTTCTAAAGAATTCTCATATGCACTGTTATCTGCCTGAACGTCCTGAATCTGAATCTGCAGAGATTCAATGTTGCTTTCCTGCTCAGATACCTTTGTCTGTAATACCAGCATAACCGTGCAAGCTGCTGCCATAAAGAGAACCATAGTGATGACAATTGCCATATATCTGGCATCAAAAGCAAGAGACTTTTCTGCCTGTCTTGCAGCACCACTGTGAATGCGAGGTACTTCTGCAGAGCGATTTCTTTCTCTTGTGACACGACGCTCTCTTCTAGCTGGCTCAGCATAATCATATTCAATTTGTCTTGCTGTGCTTCCTTCTGTGTAATATCCTCTACGTCTTGCCATCTTACATCATCCTCTTTCTATTTACTATCAATCTTCTTTTTTTCTTTCAAAAATTCGAAGTTTTGCACTGGAAGATCTTGGATTGTACTCAAGTTCTTCTGGGCTAGCTTCAATTGGTTTTCTTGTAATCACTTTTCCCTTGGATTTGTTTCCACATACACACACTGGAAACTCTGGTGGGCAGATACAAGGGTTTTCTGCTTTTCTAAAGGCCGCTTTTACAATTCTGTCTTCCAGGGAATGGAAGGTGATAATGCAAAGGCGTCCACCATCTGCAAGTCTGTCGATCATTCCATCAATGGAATTCTCTAACACGGATAACTCATGGTTTATTTCAATTCGCAGGGCCTGATAGGTTTTCTTGGATGGATGTCCACCCTTACGTCTTGCCGCTGCAGGAATTGCTTCCTTAATAATTTCGTTCAGTTCAAAGGTTGTTTCGATTGCTTTCTTTTCTCTTTCCTGAACAATTCTTCTGGCAATTCTATTTGCAAAAGGATCTTCTCCGTAATCTCGAATGATTCTGTATAAATCCTGTTCAGTATAGGTATTCACCACATCCTTAGCCGTCATTGGATTATCCTGATCCATTCTCATATCCAGTGGTGCATCCACTCGGTAAGAAAATCCTCTCTCCCCATTATCGAACTGATAAGATGAAACGCCCAAATCCAGGAGGATACCATTTACCTCAGGCACATCTAAATCATTCAATATGGTGTCCATATTCACGTAATTGCTCTTTACGATTGTTACAAATGGAAATGGTTCAAGTCTCTTCTTTGCTGCTGCAATTGCATCTCGATCCTGATCGATACCAATCAGCCTTCCACCATCCAGATGTTTACAAATCTCTGATGAATGTCCAGCACCGCCTAATGTTCCATCCACGTAAATTCCATTTGGCTGGATATTTAGGCCTTCAATTACCTGATCGAGCATGATGGAAATATGTTTGAATTCCATATAACTCCTACTTTCTAATCAAATCCTAAAAATCAAAATCTTCATTTTCGAATACATCTTCAATGTACTCACGTGTTGCCTCTGGCTGCTTATGCATCTCTTCGTACTCTTCCAGGGCCCATACTTCTGCACGATCAAGACTACCGATAATTACGATGTCCTTTTTGATGTTTACGAAATCTCTTAATTCTGCAGGAATCAGTGATCTACCCTGTGAATCCATGGATAAATCAGCAGCGTGTTCTGTGAAGAAACGAACAACGGAACGGTTTGCCTTCTTGCCTGTACCTAAACCACGAAGTTTTTCAGTGAAGTCATCCCATCCTTCTGTGGAATACAAATAAAGGCACTTATCAAGACCAACAGTCACCACGAAATCGGTGCCTAATGCATCTCTTAACTGAGCAGGAACAATCATTCTGCCTTTAGGGTCAAGTGTTCTATCAAATTTTCCCTTCATGCTCTTTGCCATGATTGCTCCTCCTTCCTTAATATTCATCCCTTATGCTCCATATCGATGCAGTTATCCACCACATCTCTCCACATAACTGATATATTAAACCACAAAAGTGCATTTTGCAAGTCGCCTTTCCAACGAAAAAAGCCTATTTCAGCGGGTTTCAACCCTGAAATAGACCATATCATCCATATATAGTGTTGCGGCCTATAATTTGCCACTAAATATTGATTTTGCAAACATTAGCATAAATTTTGCAAATCTTTTTCCTCCATTTTTCCTCCACTTTCTCTCCTCCCAGAAACCACCTTCCCACCTTTTTTCTTTCTTTTTTCTGACAGGAATTATATTTTTTCACTCCTCCCCAGCTCTCCACTGACAACAAAAAAAAATCCTCTAAAATTCATCAGAGGATTTTTCTTCTATAATAAGTATTATTTAACGAGATGAAGTTTTGGTTCAATTCCCTTCTTGATTCGAAGTCTGTTCCACACAATAACACCTGTGCAAAGCAGAAAAAGAACCATGCCCAGCATCTGGCTCACCTTCAGAGGTCCAATCATAAGGGAATCGGAACGAAGCCACTCTACAAAGAATCTTCCAAGTCCGTAACCTGCCACATAGATCATGGCCATTTCGCCATCAAACTTCTTATGCTTTCTATAAGCAAATACCAGAATGAGGAGAGCAAAATTCCAAATTCCTTCATAAAGGAAGGTTGGATGCACCGTAATACATTCCAGTCCATTTACCAGTTCTGTATGCTTCTGCATTTCCTCGGTAATTACATTTGTACTAAGCAGATAAGAAAGACTTCCCTGACTTCTGTAATAGTCAAGAGGAATGGCCATGCGGAAAATGGAATTGGTGTAGGCACCAAAAGCTTCTCGATTGAAGAAGTTGCCCCAGCGTCCCATAATCTGTCCAACCATAACACCCATGCAAATGGTATCTCCCATGAGCGGAAGGCTTAACTTTCTCTTCTTGGCAAAGATTGCTGCTGTAATAACACCAGCAATAAGGCCACCGTAGATTGCAAGTCCACCATTTCGGATATTAATCATATCCAGAAGTGTCTGACCAAAAGACTTACCAGGAGCAATGTAGTTATCCAGATCAAATATTATATAGTAGATTCTTGCGCCCAGAATAACTGGAATTACCATCCAGAGTAAAAAATCAATATAGTCATCCGGATTCTGTCCTGACTTCTTGGCATGCTTCATAGCAATGAGAAGTGCCAGCATAAATCCAGTGGCAATAATGAGGCCATAGAATTTAATTGTAAAACCAAAAATTGTAAAACCGCTTGGAACATTGGTAAGGTCAATGCCTATTCCAGGGAAATAGATTCCGTTCATGTCTCACCCTCGTACTTCCTAATAAAAACATTTGGCAAATGCTAAGAATCACATTTGCCAAATGATACAACTCTATTTTATATAAAGCTATTTTATATAAATCTATCTTGTATAAATCCATCTTGAATAAAGCTATTTTGAATGAAACTTTTGCCTAACTGTTTTCATCCAACATTGACTTATTATACGTTGAACTTGAATACTACAAGATCTCCATCCTGCATAACGTATTCCTTACCTTCCATACGTACCAAGCCTGCATCTCTTGCTGCTGCATAGGAACCTGCATCTAAGAGCTGCTGGAAGTTAATTACTTCAGCCTTAATGAAACCACGCTCGAAGTCTGTATGAATCTTACCTGCAGCCTGAGGAGCCTTTGTGCCGATCTTAATTGTCCAAGCACGTGTTTCATCCTCACCACCTGTCAGGTATGACATAAGACCAAGTGTCTTATAAGAAGCCTGAATCAGTTTGTCCAGACCTGCAGATTCAACACCCAGATCTTGAAGGAACATAGCTTTATCTTCTTCATCCATATCTGCCATCTCTGCTTCAATTTCAGCACTGACAACAAATACTTCACTGTTCTTCTTTGCTGCGAACTCACGTACCGCCTTAACATGATCGTTGTTTGCACCATCATCTGCAAGATCTTCTTCTGCAACGTTTGCTGCATAGATAACAGGCTTTGCTGTAAGAAGGTTCAGATCACGGAATGCATTGGCAACCGGTTCATCATCCTTATATGGATCCATGTCAAATGAGATTGCATCCTTTCCAGATTCCAGATGCTCCTTAAGAGCTTCCAGCATAGCAAGTTCTGACTTGGCATCCTTATCACCAATTCTTGCAGACTTTGTTGTCTTAGACAGTCTTCTATCCAGTACTTCAAGGTCAGCAAAGATCAGTTCTACGTCAATGGTATCAATATCACGAATTGGATCTACAGAACCATCCACGTGAATTACATTTGCATCGTCAAAACAACGAACTACATGAACGATGGCATCACACTCACGAATATTTGCAAGGAACTGGTTACCAAGACCTTCCCCCTTAGATGCACCCTTTACAAGACCAGCGATATCAACGAATTCAACCACTGCAGGAGTAACCTTCTTTGAATGGAAGAACTCTCCCAGTTTCTTGATTCTTTCATCTGGTACAGGTACAACACCAACGTTAGGGTCAATTGTACAGAATGGGTAGTTAGCCATTTCTGCACCAGCATGTGTCAGGGCATTGAAAAGTGTACTCTTACCAACGTTAGGTAATCCAACGATTCCAAGTTTCATTCTCTATATATCTCCTTCTAAAAGTGTTGATTTTACTGTGTTTTCAACAAAAATACAAAAGGTCTGTCACCATTTCGTCACCAAATTATTTTCTTCACATGGGAAAATCCCTGTGTTTACAGTACTTTCCGTGTTTTCAAAAATTGGTGATGCGTTGGTGAAAACCTTTTGTATATTACCACATTTCTATTTATTTCTCTACCCTGGGTAAAAATAGACCAAAAACAATTAACCATAATGATTAAAGGTTCAATAAGCAATTACTTAGTTCATCTTTTTCCAGCAATTCTCTTTCAGAAAATCACTGATGTCACTTATGTCATTACTCTCATACATTTTAGGGAACTTTTATATTATTTTTCATTATAAAAGTTCCCTAATTTTGAATAGTTACTGCTCATAATGAGCGCAAAAAAAGCAGTTACCTCGATTTAAGATCAAACTGCTATGTAACGTTCAATATTCAATTAGGTCGAGAAACTTGAATTTGTCATCATGTATGAAACTGAATTTTATAGATCAGCACTTTTCGTTACGTTGTAAAGAGTTACTCCTTCTAGTCTAAAATCCATCTGAACTTCCCAAAACTCAACACCTGCTTCTGATGCCTCTTTGAAGGTTTGAAAAACCTCTTCATAATGTGTTGAACGGAGTCTTTCTTTCCTTTCGGTAATGCGATACTGAAACACCTGGAGAAAAACAGCCTTCTCATGATTCTTAAGAGAGCCTGCAAGTTCCTTAAGATGTTTTACCATCCTATCTGTTGATGAAAACGGCTTAGGTGGTAGTGTTTTAATGTCCTGTCCATATTTTACATTGATAGTTGTCAGCGGAGTCTTTACTTCCATATAGGTATCTCCGACTTTGAAATCAAGTTTGGATATTCCCAGTTTAACCTCTCGCTGGACACTGTCAAAATCGGGCACGATCGCATCCAGTTCATGTTCTTTTAGAAAGAACTCTACAAGTCTGTTGGAAAGAATCTGATTAATCCCTATCCAGTTTTCATCATCGGAAAGAAGCACCGCTTCTATGTCATATTTTAGTTTACGCTTTGGATCATCATGATATGTAAAGAAGGCAGGGCAGATTCTTATTCTCCACATCTCCGATACGATTTGTTGTCGGAATATGAGCAACAAGTTCCTCACCATCTATCTCTACCAGAGCAGTAAACTGACTCTTTCTTTTTAACATTTTCCCTCTGATAAGAGGTTTCTCAAATATATATGTACTCATTTCTTCACCACAATGGTTAGCATAACCAGGTCTTCCTCTCCTGTATTTATGATAGAATGTTCTGAACATTTAGGACAAATGTGCATTACTCCAGGCATCAGTAATTCCTCTACCCCATCACAAAATGCTTTTCCTGTCCCGCTTATTATATAATTCATGTCATCTCCGGAATTCTGCTTATGCGTTCCTATACTTCCTCCTGGATGAATTGATGTTGGAATTATCCGATAGGAATCATCATTATACATACGGGCACTCATAGTACCGGTACCGTTATCCATCCCTGGGAAGGTCATTGAATCTATTTTGTTAAAATCTATAAGCATTGGTTTTGCCTCCATATATTATGTATCATTCAGAAATTATGCTTCATCACTCATCCCGACAAATGCCGTTTTATAAATTTCATTGTCCCAAAAATACGTACTTATTGAGCCTTAAGCTTCGAAAACACTTACCAATCGACTCACCACCTGATCATTTGTAACTCTATACGTCTTCAAACTATTCTGGTCATATTCATCTTCTCGAAGATCATTAATGAAATGGTGAATATCCTCCATGACAGATTCTGGCAAATCCGTTACAGGATTCAAAACCATCTCAACTGCCAATCTCAAAACATCTTTCTTATGCTTTTTAATATCCGCAGAGTCCACCTTTTCTCCTTGTGCTTTTCGTGAACTCAAGTCCAAATACGCCTTAGCCTTAAATAGAATCAAATACTCTGGTCTTAAAACAGAAAATCCATTCTCTATCACTCGTCCATTCAAAAGGACCTGATAATAATCATCATCCAAAAGAATGGCCGATAGACTTGAAATATCATCACTCACATAAAGTGGTGTTATACCAATGTGACTTTTAAGCTCAAAATCTGTTCGAGAAAATAACTCTATCATTTTTGGAAAGCCTTCTACCTGCGGTTTATCAAAACGATAGAACTGTGACTTTCCCGTACTTCCACTTATATGCCTATAATCACCATCTTTAATAAAATCCCAAAAGATTCCGGCAAACTCTGGTGTAAGTGCCTCTACAATAAGCACCATATCCAAATCTCTTGTTGCTCGAAAGTCTGCCTCATTCTCTGTGAATAAAATATCACATGCGGCACCACCTATTAATACATAACTATCTGCATAGTCTTTGAAGTACTCTTTAAATTTCAGCAACCCCGCTACCATACATATTCCTCCAACATTTCTCTTATAGAAATCTCGATTCTTTCATCTTTTTTTTCATCATCTGACAATGATAATAAAAGTGATAATGGATCAATAGCATCACCTTTACCAAAAGAAACTACGTAACCTACCTCCTGTATAATACAGCTAGGTTCGTCTTTTTTTATATCAACCAACCTATCCTTCAGTGCCAAATCTTTTATATCTTTCTTTGCCACAACATAAGTCGGATATTTATTATCAGATATCATCGAATATTCAGCAAGCGCTGACATTCCACCAAAAACAGGAAGATTCAAATTATCATTAATATAAAAGATATTAATCACCGGATTTCTCATATAAACTTCAATGCTACTCCACAATTCCTTTACATCATCTGGCACATTAATGACACGTGACTTGCCTTTGGTTCCAAGAATTGGCATATCAAAAAAATCTATCTCGTCGAAACACCTAGAGGCAGACATTTTTGTAATGTCTAGCTGTTCTGCTGCTTTTGTGACTGTAATTCCATTCCATTTTTCATAGATTGCTGTAAGAATCATTTTCTGAGTTAAAAATGATATTCTTTGAACTGGTTTTATATCTCTTTCACTTATAGAATTAAGAAGGATACCTAAAAATGGAAGATATATTTCCTTATCTTCTACAATAAAAGGAATTCCATCTGCTATCATTACATTCTTAGAGTAAGTGCTGGTATTCTTTATATACAAAGCACAACGCATATCCAAAAGCTTTTCAATTTGCCTATGGTTCTTTCGTAATTGAGCCAAATTGATTTTTTCTTTTGGAATTGCTATTAGCCACTCTATATTATGAATACTCGCAATCTTGAAATCATATAATGAAGAATAGATCATTGGAAGTCTTCCATTATAGTCTATGTCTTGAATATCTACTTCCATCCCAATGCTCTTCTCTATAAATTCTTTCATATATAAACCTCTTTTTAATTTGTAACGTATTTTATGTTACAAATTAAAAATAGCACCTTTGGTGTCTAAAATCAAGACAAATCATATTTTAATTCCGTCTGCGAATTTTGCAAATCAACAATATTTAAATTTTTGTAAATTTTTGTAAAATGAAGAAGAGCAACTATCTTCTGATAACTGCTCTATATAACGTTTATTATTAAAGTTTGAAAGATGTCGACAAATTTGAATTTGTATCACAGAACCATCAGCAATGTTCCGGCTCCAATC
>OMVA01000020.1 GCA_900314445.1 uncultured Lachnospiraceae bacterium
CGTCCTTTCTTCCTGTCGCCCCGATTACTTTGGCAATGGACTGTGCCACCGAAGGCTTTTCTGCAATAACTAACTTCATTATTTCTTATCTCCTTCATTTACACTGCCATACTTACGGAGTATACAATCAATTTCCTCTGAATCATCGTAGTTCGGATCAGACTCATCATATTCAAATTTTTTGTAGTCATCGTCCTCATCAGAATCATCGAAGTCCTCATCCCACTTGGAATCTCTGATCTTACAGAATACGTGCAATGCCACAAGTCCTGTTGCAATTGCAGCTCCGGTTGCTACTAAAAATCTCCATTTACTCATCGTTCTTCCTCCTTCTTTTTGCTCTTTGCTGTCCTAGTCTTCTTAGGCTTCTCTGCCGCCTTTTCATCCTTTAACTTCTTTCGAACAGACTGCTTCTTAGGATCCTTTTTCTCAGCTTCCTTATCCTTTTCCTGCTCCGGCTTAAGCTCCGGCATCAGCTTCTGAACATCTTCAAAAGCCTTCTGTACCAAAGGATGCTCTGCCAGCTGAGGTACAAGTTCTTTGAGGTCCTGCTGTTGTAGTCTTCCTCCGGTCACAAGATCAAATTCGTTGGCCAGAATGTTCTCATCCTGAAGGTTGAATCCAATTGCTTTAATGCCATTCATTCTGTCTGCAGGAATCTGCTTATAGATCTCGACCGCTTGTTCCAAAGTAAGTTTTTCATGGAACTCACCCATACTGTGAAACTCACTACACTCAGCTACATAGAAGCTGATCTCAGGCTTTCTTGTTTCTTCTACTGTCTGTGGTGCCTGTTCCTTCTCGGCAATAAGCTCCTGTGCTTTCTCATCGATTGCCGTGATCAGTTCAGATGCAGCTGTTCGGATCGTATTCAAAGATTCTTTCAGTTCCGGCATTTCCTTTCCCTGAGACCAACCAGCTACATATGCAAAACTGTAGTCAGAAGTATCAATTCCAAAATGCTGACACACCGTATAGGCTACAGATTCTGCTTCAACCTCTTTACTTGATCTCGTCTGGCCACCATCTTCTCTGGCCTTCTGTGCTTCCATATTGTGAAGCTTGGCATGGGCCATCTCATGGATTGCTGTCTTCACATTCTGAACTTCACTCATGCCTTCCTGAATCGCGATACGATTCTCTTCTGTATGGAAATATCCCTTGGCTCCACCCTTGATATCCTCAAATCCGATTGGAACCGGACTAGACTCTTTGATTGCTTCAAAGAGTGTTGCATAACCTTCCACACTTCCAGTAAGCTCTGAGGCTCCGATTGTCGGAAGTGGTTCTCCGTCTGTCTGAGAGAGATCAAAGGTGCTTACCGGTTTAAATGCCGTGATATTGATCTGCACTGTTTCTTTTACAGGCTCGCCATCTTTATCAAGAACTGCCTTCCCTTTTTCATCCAGCTTGTCCTGCTCTCGCTCCATCTTGTATGGTGCTGGTGCAAGGATACGGATTCCCTTCTCACCCTTCTTTACAAAACGTCCCATCTGCTTCCAGCCGGTATAGGACTGACATAAGGTTGCATCCGGCTTCTGCATCATAATGAGCAAATTGTTATTCAAGCTATACTGAGGAAACTTTGCCATTGTATCCAGGAACTGCTGATATTTTTTACTTTGGAAGATCTCCGATACACCTTGTTCCAGGCGATCCGTAATATCTTTCATTTCCTGTTTTCGATCCTCGGCTGCTTTCTTAGGATCGAAATTTGATCTGTAATCTGCCATTTACTTTCCTCCATTCGCATTCTGATTTTTATAGGCTTTCAGCTGTTCAAGCACAGAATGAGGAGAAGCATTTTTCTCCTTCTTCTCACTGAGCTTTTTAAGCCCTATCATGTAATCCTGATATCTTGATTTCTTTGCCATATGCTTTACCTCCATTGAAAAAGGAGCGACATCTCTGTCGCCCCCTGTGATTGTTTCTGTGTTTAGTTGTCTGAGCTATCATCAGAAGCTTCATCAGCCTCATCTGTTACATCATCAGCACTCTGATCGTCATCAAAGGAATCAAGGTAATCATCCTCATCATCGTTCTCTGAATAATCGATATCAGGATCATGTGCTGCCTTAGCTGGCTTCTTTCCCTTTGTCTTGTTATAGAAATAGAATCCGATTCCACCACCTACACCAAGAACAAGGAGAAGTAACAGACCTGCATTCGGTCCTTTCTTTTCCTGCTTAGGTTCTTCTTCCTTAGGTTCCTCTTCAACCGGTTTGGTCTCTTCTACAGGCTTTGTTTCTTCCTCTTTGGTCTTAATTCTCTCTGCATAAGCCTTCTGCTCATCTTCATCCATGAGCTTCATAAGGTCAGCTTCATCTACCATGTTGAGGAAGTGAACCGTCTCATTTCCACTATCATCACGATCAATGATGATGTAGAAATAGTTACCGTTCTTGGTCGTAACCGTAATGAACTGCTTTCCAGTCTTGTCAGGACTACCATAATCATCAACCAGGTTCATATTGCCATCCGGAGTAAGCGGACCCATAGGTTCTTCCTTCTCTTCTTCAGGTTCCTTTGCTTCCTCTGTAGGCTCTGCTTCCTTGCCCTGGCACTTGGTATAATCCTCCTTGCATACTGGGCACTGATCATTGATCTTGTCTTCCGTACATTTGTCCTCGCAAATGCAATTTGCTTCAGGTCCAGTCTGTGCAAAGGCTGTGATTGGTGTTACTACTGCTAAGCTGCTGCAAAGCATCATTGCAGCTGCGATTCCCTTAATATGTCTCATCTTCTGTATCCTCCTTGTTTTCCTCATCGGTTTCGTCCAGATCCTCTTCATCTTGGCTATAAGATCCGGTATAGGTTGTCTTTGTATCTGTGCTTGTATTTGCTACAGCTCCCTGATTCAGCTGGCCGGACTTAACCAGTTCAAGTACCCTGGCAAGTTCCTCAGGCGACATCTTAAGAGCACCCACATCAGAAAGAATCTGACTGGCTTCGCCTTCCTTGAGCTTCTCCTGAGCTGCTTTCAGTTTGCTCTGTGCATCAGCGACTCGCTTTTCACAACGCTTCACTTCATCACGAAGCTTATCTAACTTCTCGTACATACTTTCCTCCTTCTTGGCATGAGAAAAGCCGCCTGATTGCTCAGACGGCTAGTTGATTCTGCCAAATGTATAAAAATGTTGTTGCCAATAATTTGTATTGATCGATGCATACTGGA
>OMVA01000044.1 GCA_900314445.1 uncultured Lachnospiraceae bacterium
AAAAGTGAATTGAGTATGAAATGCCATTTCAAGGTGGTTTCATACTTTGATAAAGCGTATAATCAGTATGGAAATGCCAAGTCCATTTGCAAATGGAATTTGGCGTAATTTTCAGGATGAAGAATAGACATTTCGTCATTGTTTTACCGTGAGAAAGGAGGTCATCAGATGGATGAGAATAAGGAATATTTAGAAGTAGACGAGCAGGAGCCTGAAATCCCCGAAGAGACTACGCCAAACCTGACAGGCCTCTTTGAGTCATTGCAGTCGGATGATGACGAACATGATCACGACGATGATGATGAGGACGATGATCACGGTATTCATACCGATCTGGACGACTTCGACGAGGATGCGCCAGACGATAATTACGCAGAGAATCAGCTGGAACAGATCATGGAGTCTACGGCGGACCGTGATGAAATCAATGATTACTTTGATGATTTGCAGACAGCCGACTTTGTTGAAGAGTTGGATGACCTGGATGATGAACAGCTGGGCCTTCTGATTCGTAAGCTGAAAAGAGAGAATCTGACAGAACTGATGGAAGAGGCTGACGACGATATGCGTCAGCGAATGAGTAAGAATATTGCGGACTCCACTCTTCTGGAAATGTTCGAAGATATGTCAAAGGATGATATCGTAGATATCATGGGGGAAATGGAATTTGCCCGTCGTAAGAGACTGCTCAATCACATGAAGTCTGGCGACCGTCGAATCATTCATACCCTGCTCCGTTATCCTGACGATAGTGCAGGCGGTATTATGACCACAGAGTATATTGCTCTTCGTGAAGACCGTACCTGTGCGGAGGCTTTGGATACTATTCGTGATATCGGTCCAAAGACAGAAGTGATTGAATCCATTTATGTAACGGATGAAGATCGCATGAGAAAGCTGGTGGGTGTCGTGGATTTACGAGATCTGCTGTCAGCACCAAGAAATACAAAGCTTGCTGAAATCATGGACGACCAGGTCGTATCGGTTGAGCCGGAAGTTGACCAGGAAGAGGTTGCCAAGGTTGTATCCCGTTACAATTTGCAGGCAGTTCCTGTAGTTACCAGTAAGGGTGCTATCCTGGGTATTATCACCGTGGATGATATCATTGACGTTATTAATGAAGAGCATGATGAAGATATCGCCCACCTGGGTGGTACTTCTGCAGAAGAAGATTTGGATACCACATTATTCGAATCTGTTCGTCTGCGTCTGCCATGGCTGCTTGTGAATCTGATTACAGCCTTCCTGGCATCCTTTACGGTTCGTATTTTTGAATCTACCATTTCCCAGGTTGTTGCCCTTTCTGCAACCATGACGATTGTTTCAGGAATGGGTGGTAATGCCGGAACTCAGACCATGTCTGTCCTGGTAAGAGAACTTGCCAAGGGCGAAGTACAATTTAAAGATCATTGGAAATCCTTTGTGAAAGAAGTGCTCTTGGGGGTTGTAGATGGTGCAGCAACTGGTGCAGTAACAGGACTTGTGGTCGGTGCTCTTTACGGCAACTTCTACCTTGGACTGATTATCTTCCTGGCTATGATTGGTAACCTGGTGGTTTCTTCTATCTTTGGTTTCCTGATTCCAATTATTCTGGATAAGCTCCATGCGGATCCAGCGCTGGCGTCATCAATCTTTGTTACAACAGCGACAGACGTTCTGGGATTCTTTATCTTCCTGGGATTGGCAAGTATTTTCCTGCCATTCCTGCTTTAGGATTCCTGGAACATTTTAAAAGGGGAATTGATTTATTGAATAAGAAAAAGGCCTGCTCCAGTGGAGCGGGCCTTATTTTTTTGCAAATGGAAATTGCAGCAATTCATATGACAAATGGAATTGCTGCTTTTGTGGGCGGAATTCCCAGGCTATTGGTTGTGCTTGCTGATAATTTCTTCGGCAATTTCGGACTTGGTTTTTCCTGTGTCCATGGCGCTCTTTTCAATAAAACGGTGAGCCTCCTGTTCCGGCATGCCTTCCTGATCAATCAAAATCCATTTGGCACGATTGACGATACGAATCTCTTTCATCTTGGATTCCAGAGATGTGGATGTCTTGGCGAGTCTGCCAAGACGTTCACTGTAGGCGCACATATCATCCACGGCCTGAAGCAGGATGTTGCGAGGCAGAGGGCGGGAGGCAACCATGACGCCGCGAGGGGAAACTTCTCTGTAGATTCCATGGTAAAGGTCAGAAGCCACCACCAGAAGGGCTGTGGTGGTTTTATCACTACAAAGGTCTACGGCAAGACGAATGCCGGTATCTTCCGGAAGAGGTGAGTGAATAATCACAAGGTCAAAGTGATAGTCCGAAAGAAGGCGGCGGGCAGCCGTCTCGCCTGTGACAGTAACGATTTCCTGAAAGCGTAGCTTTGGAAGAGTGGCTTTTACAGCTTTACTGAAACCATCAGAGGAGGATATGATTAATAATTTATAAACATGTTCTTGTAAACTCATTTATATCTCTCCATTTATGAGCAACTCATTTGATAAGTCGTTAAGCAACTGGTTTATCGACTAGTTTGGCAATGCATGGGGATTTGTTGCCAACAAGTTTGACTATGCATTTCGCAAAGGAGCTTAGTTTTCTGTACGACTGTAATAATTAATGATTTCATTTGGGAGATACTTCTTAACGAAATCGCTTTCCTTCATTACAGCAATGGCTTCTTCCAGGTTTGCTGGCAGGGTTGCAAGGCTTTCTAAAGTTTCGTCGTCTGCTTCAAAGAGGTTGCAGTTGATGGCTTCTGCCGGAAGGGACTTGGTGATGTAGCCGTCCAAAGCAGCATAAATCAAAAGGCTGAAAGCAATGTATGGATTCGTCAGAGAATCAGGGGAACGAAGCTCGATTCGAGGATGGTGAGTCTTCACAGCAGGCACACGAATGAGCTGGGAACGATTCTCAGGGGACCATGACACATAAAGTGGAGCCTTGTCTCTTCCCAGACGGCGGTAGGATTCTTTTCCTGGATTTAAGAAGGCAGTGATATCGCTAATGTGCTTTAAAATTCCAGCCAGCATAAATGGCTGCAGGCTTGGACTCTTTGGACCATTTGGGTCTGTGGAGTGCATGGATATATTAATGTGGTAACCATTACCGGCTTCGTCAGCAAGTGGGCGTGGTGTGAAGCAAGCCCAAAGTCCATTACGACTGGCAATTGTTTTAACAACATTCTGGAAGGTCATGGCATTGTCGGCAGCAGAAAGTGCGTCGCTGAATCGGAAGTCGATTTCGTTCTGACCAGGACCAGCTTCATGGTGAGAGGTCTCTGGGACAATGCCCATCTGCTCCAAAGTCAGACATACTTCACGACGGATGTTTTCACCCTTATCTTCTGGTGCCAGATCCATATAACCTGCGCGGTCATAAGGTATGAAAGTTTGATTTCCATTTTCATCTAAAAGGAAAAGATAGAATTCCATTTCAGAACCGAAGGAGAAGGAAAGTCCGTATTCAGCAGCTTTCTTTACTGCATTTTCCAACAGGGTACGGCTATCCACAGCCAGAGGGGTTCCATCTGGATGAGAAATGGTGCAATAAAGTCTTACAACACGGCCGTGCTCTGGTCTCCATGGGAGGATAGACAGAGTGTCTGGATCTGGATGAAGGAAGAGGTCACTGTGCGCTACATCCGTGAATCCATCAATGGCAGAGGCGTCAAAGGCAATGCCGTATTCAAAGGCACGACGCAGTTCGTTTGGCATGATGGAAACATTTTTCTGATTGCCCTTCAAATCAATGAAGGCAAGACGGATGAATTTGACATCCTCTTCTTCCACGTATTCGATGATTTCTTCTGGGGTGTAGTTCATAAAAATCTCCTTTAAATAAAGAAAAGACGCTCTCTCAGCAAATGGAATTTGTGACGCAAACAAGCTATGGGTTTGTTTGGTATTCCCTGCTAAATGAACGCCATTGTCCAAGTGCTACTATGATTTTTTGAAAACTATTGTGAATGGAAAGAAAATATTTTCCAAACTGCCCCTATTTTAATGAAATATATTAAGGTGTGTCAATAGGGAAGATGAATTAAATTAAGAAAATTGCAAAAATAATTAATAAAATTCACAAAATAGGTTGACAAACAATAAAAAGTGGTTTATTCTCGCAAACAGGTCAGGAAACTTAGCCAGTGACGGTGTACAAGTTCTGACAAATGAATTTGATTTCGTAATAAATAAAGAAAAAGCAAAGGCGCTTTGAATGTGACTTAACCTCCCGTTAAGTCTGTTTGGAGCGCCTTATTGTTTTGCAGGAACTATGGGAAGGCGGGGATTGAAATGTAAGCGCAACCCATTTGCAGAACGAAGGATGATAAAGGAGGACAGACAGATGGAAAAACAGATGTGCTCATACGATCAGAATCTGGTTACAGAGCAGGATGCCTGTGGTATCGGTGCCATTGTACAGATCGATGGTAAAAAGACCAGGGCGGTTGTGGATGATGCCCTGAAGGTTGTTGAAAAACTGGAGCACCGTGCAGGTAAGGATGCAACAGGTAAGGTAGGTGATGGTGTTGGTATTTTGACCCAGATTCCACATGACTATTTCCTGGCTGAAACAGAAAAGGCTGGCATTGAACTTGGTCAGGCTGGTGACTACGGTATCGGTATGTTCTTTCTGCCACAGGATTCCCTGAAGAGAATGTTCGCAAAGCGCATGCTGAAGGTTATCTGTCAGAAGGAAGGTCTGGAATTCCTTGGCTGGCGTGATGTTCCAACAAACCCTGCAATCTTAGGTCAGGTTGCCCTGGACTGCATGCCTCATATTGAGCAGTGCTTTATTAAGAGACCTGATGATGTGAAGGCTGGATTTGAATTTGATCGGCGTTTATATGTGGTCCGTCGTGAGTTCGAACAGTCATCGGAAGATACATATATCTGCTCTCTGTCATCAAGAACCATCGTATATAAGGGTATGTTCCTGGTTACACAGCTCAGGAATTTCTATACAGATTTACAGAGCAAGGACTACACATCAGCCATCGCCCTTGTGCATTCTCGTTTCTCTACAAATACAACGCCTTCCTGGAACCGTGCTCATCCATACAGAATGATTGCTCACAATGGTGAAATTAATACCATCAACGGTAATGTAGATAGAATGCTGGCTCGTGAAGAGACCATGCGTACTCCATTTATCGAGAAGGAAGGAGACAAGGTATTCCCTGTTATTTCTTCTGTTGGTTCCGATTCGGCAATGTTAGATAATACACTGGAATTCATGTACATGAATGGTATGGATTTGCCTCTTGCTATGATGGTAACCATTCCTGAACCATGGAATCAGAACGATTTCATTACAGGAGATAAGAAGGATTTTTATCACTACTATGCAACAATGATGGAGCCATGGGATGGCCCTGCTGCCATTATCTTTACAGATGGTGAGACTCTGGGAGCAACTCTGGACCGTAATGGTCTGCGTCCATCTCGTTACTATGTAACGGATGATAATCGCCTTATTCTGGCTTCTGAAGTTGGTGTTCTGGACGTTGATCCAAAGCACGTTTTAAAGAAGTCTCGTCTGGAACCAGGTAAGATTCTTTTGGTAGACACAAAGGAAAAGAGAATCATTTCTGATGAAGAAGTAAAGAAGGCTTATGCAAGTCGTCAGCCTTATGGTGAGTGGGTAGATCAGGAGCTGAAGCAGCTTTCTGAACTGAAGATTCCAAATAAGAAGCTTCCAACCCATGATTCAGAAGACCTGCATAGACTCTATAAGGTATTTGGATATACCTATGAAGACCTAAAAGATGAAATCGGACCAATGGCAACTACGGGTATTGAGCCAACTGTTTCCATGGGACATGATGTGCCTCTTGCTGTTTTATCTAAGAGACATGCAAATCTTTTCCGTTACTTCAATCAGCATTTTGCGCAGGTTACAAATCCACCAATCGATTCCCTTCGTGAAAAGATTGTTACAGATACAACAGTATATATCGGCTCGGATGGTAATCTGCTGGAAGAGAGCGGTCAGAACTGTCGTGTACTGGAAGTACACCATCCAATCCTTACAGGTGTGGATCTTATGAAGATTGCAGAGCTGGATGAACCTGGCCTTCGTGCTGTAAAGGTTTCTATGCTCTACTACAAGAATACATCCCTGGAAAAGGCACTGGATCAGCTGAATGTGCATATTGATCATGCCATTGCAGAAGGAAAGAATATTGTAATTCTTTCAGACCGTGGTGTGGATGAAAACCATTTACCAATTCCATCTCTCCTTGCTGTATCTTCTGTAGAACAGCATCTTGTCAGAACAAAGAAGAGAACAGTTGTATCTCTTATCTTAGAATCTGGTGAACCTAAGAATGTACATGATATGGCAACACTTCTGGGCTTTGGTGCCCGTGCCATTAATCCATATCTTGCCCATGAAGCAATCACGGAAATGATTGATCAGAGCCTGCTGGATAAGGATTACCATACAGCAATCGAAGACTATAACGCAGCTATTCTGAACGGCATTGTTAAGATTGCTGCCAAGATGGGTGTTTCAACAATTCAGTCTTACCAGTCTGCTCGTATCTTTGAAGCAGTTGGTCTTAGCCATGAATTAATTGATCAGTATTTTAGCGGTGTTACCAGCAAGGTTGGTGGTATCGGTCTTAAGGAAATTTCTGAGGATGTGACATGGCGTCATAATCATGCCTACGACCCGGTTGGCCTTCCAGTGGATCTGGAACTGGACACAGAGGGTTACCACAAGATGAGAAGAGGAGCAACTGCAGAAGATCATCTTTATGATCCAGAAACAATTCTGGCTCTGCAGAAGGCGGCTCATACAGGAAAGAAAGAAGACTTCAAGGCTTACACAGAGATGGTAGATGATCCAAAGAGACCACATACTCTTCGTGGACTTCTGGACCTGGTACCAGCAGGTGCACCAATTCCTCTGGAAGAAGTTGAGCCAGCATCTGAAATCGTAAAGAGATTTAAGACAGGTGCTATGTCATATGGTTCTATTTCTCAGGAAGCCCATGAGACCATGGCCATTGCCATGAATCGTATTGGCGCAAAGTCCAATACTGGTGAAGGTGGCGAATCTGCAGACAGATTTGGCACAGAAAGAAATTCAGCAATTAAGCAGGTTGCTTCCGGTCGTTTCGGCGTAACGAGCGCATACTTAAATTCAGCAAAAGAAATTCAGATTAAGATGGCCCAGGGCGCAAAGCCTGGTGAAGGCGGACATCTGCCAGGAAAGAAGGTTTACCCATGGGTTGCGGCAACCAGATTCTCAACTCCAGGTGTAAGTCTGATTTCTCCACCACCACATCACGATATCTATTCTATCGAAGATCTGGCACAGCTCATTTACGATCTGAAGAATGCAAATAAAAATGCAGCAATTTCTGTAAAGCTTGTTTCGGAAGCAGGCGTTGGCACAATCGCCAGCGGTGTTGCCAAGGCTGGTGCAGAAGTCATTCTGATATCAGGATATGACGGTGGTACAGGTGCCGCTCCAGGCTCCTCTGTTCATCACGCAGGTCTCCCTTGGGAACTTGGCGTAACAGAAGCACACCAGAGCCTTGTGGCAAATGGACTGCGCAGCCGTGTTCGTATTGAAACAGACGGTAAGCTTATGAGTGGTCGTGACGTTGCAATCGCTGCCCTTCTTGGTGCAGAAGAATTTGGTTTTGCAACCGCTCCACTGGTATGCATGGGCTGTATGATGATGCGTGTTTGCTCAAAGGATACATGCCCTGTTGGTATTGCAACACAGAATAAGGAACTTAGAAAGCGCTTTGCTGGATCTCCAGAATACATCATCAACTTTATGATGCTGATGGCAGAACAACTTCGTGAAATCATGGCAACACTGGGCTTCCGTAAAGTGGAAGATATGGTTGGCCGTACAGATTGTCTGAGTGTACGTAAGAATGTACATGTGAAGCGTGCAAGTCAACTGGACCTTTCTGTTCTCCTTAACCAGATTCATACTGCTTCTATAGCAGGAAAGAATGAAGAAGCAAAGAACAGCGAGAAGCCACAGCAGCATTTTGTAGCTGGTAATCTTTATGACTTTCAGCTGGAAAAAACACTGGACGAGAAAGTGCTGATTCCTACACTTCTTCAGCAACATACAGAAGCAAAGGATGCAACTCAGGCTAAGGCTGCACAGGAAAAGGCTGCAAAAATTTCTGGTCAGAAGACAGGTACCCTGGGAACCGTGTCAGTAAAGATTTCTTCCACAGACCGTGCTTTCGGTACAAGACTTGGTTCTGAAATCACAAAGAAATATGGAACATCACTTGCAGAAGATTCCTTTGTTGTTAATGCAGAGGGTGGCGGTGGCCAGTCCTTTGGTGCCTTTATTCCACAGGGACTTACCCTTCATCTTACAGGCGACGCCAACGATGGATTTGGTAAGGGGCTTTCCGGCGGTAAGGTAGTATGTGTGCCACCTGCGGCAAGTACATTTGACCCTGCTGAAAATATTATTATCGGTAATGCAGCACTTTACGGTGCAACAAGTGGTAAGGCTTATGTTCGCGGTATTGCAGGTGAAAGATTCTGCGTACGTAACTCAGGTGCTACGGTTGTAGCTGAGGGTTGTGGCGACCATGGCCTGGAATATATGACAGGCGGTAAGGCAGTAATCCTGGGACCAACAGGTAAGAACTTTGCTGCAGGTATGTCAGGTGGTGTGGCTTACGTTCTGGATGCCAGCCATGACCTCTATAAGAGAATGAATAAGGATATGGATACGTTAGAAACCGTATCCGATAAGTATGATATTGAAGAGCTGAAGGAACTTCTCACTGACTATTATCAGGAGACAGGAAGTACAAAGGCAGAAGAAATTCTGAAGGACCTTCCAAACAGAGTTTCAGACTTCAAGAAGATTGTTCCAAAGGACTATGCAAATATGTTGAAGAGCATTGCAAAGTATGAGAATCAGGGCCTGTCCCATGAACATGCACTGATGGAAGCTTTTGCAGAAGTTACAGCCTAGAAAGGAGAAACCAATGGGTAAAATGACTGGATTTTTAGAATACGAAAGACAGGACAATGACATGGTGGAGCCTTCCGACAGAATGAAAAGCTTTCATGAATTTCATGTGCCAATGAATGAAGAAGATAGAAAGAAACAGGCTGCAAGATGTATGAATTGTGGCGTACCTTTTTGTCAGTCAGCCATGAAGTTATCTGGTATGGTAACAGGCTGTCCTCTTCATAATCTCATTCCGGAATGGAATGATGCCCTTTACGCAGGCCATTTGGCAGAGGCATACAACAGGCTGCATAAGACATCCAATTTTCCAGAGTTCACAGGGCGTGTATGTCCTGCCCTTTGTGAAAAGGCTTGTATGTGTGGCCAGCATGGAGATCCTGTAACAGCCCATGAAAATGAACTGTTTATCATTGAAAATGCATGGAAGAAAGGTCTTGTAAAGCCTGTAGTTCCAGCAGTTCGTTCTGGTAAAAAGGTTGCAGTAATTGGAGCAGGTCCTTCCGGACTTGCTGTGGCAGATGATCTGAATCATCGTGGTCATGAAGTAACAGTTTATGAGCGGGAAGAAGAAATCGGTGGCCTTCTTATGTTTGGCATTCCAAACATGAAGCTGGACAAGGATGTGGTTCTTCGTCGCCGTAAACTCATGGAAGAAGAGGGCATCACTTTTGTATGTGGTGTGGATGTATGTAGGGATAAGATCATTACTGCAAAGTGGCTGCTTTCCGAGTATGACGCAGTGGTTCTCTGCTGTGGCGCCAAGGCCGCTCGTGGTCTTGTGGCAGAAGGTCAGCCAGTGGAAGGGAAAGGCATTTACTATGCCGTTGATTTCCTGACAGAAACAACCAAGCAGTTGCTGAAGACTGAGAAGCGCACAGGTGAGGAATTAAATGAACTTGCC
>OMVA01000025.1 GCA_900314445.1 uncultured Lachnospiraceae bacterium
ATAAAAGCTTAAATAAAGGTTAAATAAAAGCTTAAATAGATTCATGCAAATGGATTTGGCGTAGATTTCAAAAAATTGCTAATAAGAAGCGAGGATTGGCCCGAGAATTCGGGCCAATTTTCATGTTTAGAAAGTAAGAAAATTGCATTTACAACCACAGGTTGTTTGCATTTTAGAGGCAAGTCTGCGAAACTAGGTATACTTATTTTTGTGGATTTGAAATGAAGGATTTTTATGATTCGAGAAGGATACATCGAGAAAATTAAATATCAGAGTGAAGATTCTGCTTACTGTGTTCTTATTGTGGATGGACCAGAAGGGGAAGAGATTTTCGTGGGAGATATTGCAGGAGCGGCAGAGGGTGTTTACATCCAGGCCGAGGGTGAGTATACCCATCATCCAGTGTATGATCTGCAGTTCAAGGTGACTTCCTATGAGATTTCCATGCCAGAGGATATTGGAGGCATTGTGGCCTTTCTGGGCTCTGGTGCCATTAAGGGTATTGGAAACGCACTTGCCAAGCGAATCGTAAAAAAATTTGGTACAGATACTCTTAGAATCATCGATGAAGAGCCAGAAAGACTGGCAGAGGTTAAGGGAATCTCTCAGATGGCAGCGGAAAAGATTGCCATCTATTATCACGAAAATCGTTCCAGCAGAAATGTGGTTATGTTCCTTTCCAAGTTCGGAATTTCCACAAATCTGGCCATGAAAATTTACAAGGAATTTCATGATGACGTATACAAAATTGTACGTGAGAATCCTTATGAACTGGCAGACAAGGTTACTGGTGTGGGATTTAAAATTGCAGACCAGATTGCCATGAATGCGGGCATTTCCCCTGAGTCTGACTTTAGAGCTCAGTCGGCTATTCTTTTTGAATTAAAGCAGGCAGAATATTCAGGACACATGTACCTGCCTGAAATGGAATTGGCAAAAGAAGTATACAGACTGGTGGGGAATCCAGATATTCAGCAGGAGGAATTCCTCAGTCGTCTGGATGATCTGATTACAGGTTTGCATGTAAAAGGTAAAGTCCATGTGGAAACGGTGGATGGCGTAAAGTGCATTTACTCTGGCTGGAATTTCAAACTGGAACAGGACAGCGCCACCATGTTATTGGGGCTGAGAGATGATTTCCCAGCGGATCCAGGAGCTTTTACCGAAGCAGTTGATACAATTGAAGATGAGGAAGGTATCGCTCTGGAGGATGAGCAGAAGGATGCTGTAGATGCGGCTGTGAGAAATGGTGTGGCTGTTATTACAGGTGGTCCTGGTACAGGTAAGACCACAATTATTCGTGCCATCATTGAATACTTTAAACTGGAAGAAAAGGAGACTCTTCTGGCTGCTCCAACTGGACGTGCTGCCAAACGTATGAAGGAGTCTACAGGTTACGATGCCCAGACCATTCATCGTATGCTGGAATTTTCTGGTATGCCATCAGAGGATGGTAGTCAGAAGAACACCTTTAAATTTATGCGTAACAAAGAGAATCCATTGGAATGTGATGCTATTATCGTAGATGAGGCATCCATGATTGATGCCAATCTTTTCTACGTGCTTTTGTCTGCCATTCCAATTGGTACCAGACTGATTCTGGTAGGTGATACAGATCAGTTACCATCTGTTGGTGCAGGCTCTGTTCTGGACGATATTATCAAGTCAGGAGTATGCCCGGTGGTTAGACTGAATCGAGTATTCCGACAGGGAGAGAAATCCTCCATTATTGGTAATGCCCATAAGATTCGTCGAGGGGAACAGCTGAAACTTACCAACGATTCGGAAGACTTTTTCTACTTCCAGAAACAGGATGAAAGATCCTGCGTAGAAGAAATTAAGAGTCTGGTTAAGGAGAGAATTACAAAGTTCTCCGGCATTGAATCCAAGGATATCCAGGTCTTAACACCTCTTAGAAAATATGGCCTGGGTGTAGAAGAACTGAATGTACAGTTGCAGGAAGTTCTGAATCCACCAATGCCATTTAAGAGAGAGAAGAAGCGTGGAGAGATTATTTTCCGAGAAGGCGATAAGGTTATGCAGACTCGGAATAATTATAAGCAGGAATGGAAAATGCTGGATGACCATGAGAATCTGGTGGACCAGGGAATCGGTGTCTTTAATGGTGACATGGGACTGATTACAAAGATTAATGACTTTGATGAGATTGTTTCTGTACAGTTTGATGATGGCAGAATTGCAGATTACACCTATACAGATCTGGATCAGCTGGAGCATTCCTTTGCCATTACCATTCACAAGTCACAGGGTAGTGAATATCCTGCAGTGGTAATTCCTCTGCTTCGTGTGAATCCGGGATTCTTTAGTAGAAATCTTTTATATACGGCGGTTACCAGAGCTAAGTCCATGGTAGCCATTGTTGGTAATCCAGGTGTAGTAAATTACATGATTACCAATGTCAGTGAGCAGAAACGTTATACAGGCTTTGCCTCCAGGTTAAAGGAAATGGCTGAGGCTTTGTCAAAAGGGGAATCACCTGTGGCAAAACCAGAACCTGCTGAACAGATTGCCATTGATTTTGGTCCGGAAGATTATGACGAGGAAGTAGCTTTAGACAGTGGCTCTAAGGAAGATGGAATTAAGGAAGATGACTTTGATGATGAATCGGAATCTGATTACGAAGACGACTTTGGTGATGATGAATCAGAATAATGAATCAAAGTAAGGGGGATGCACTTCATGAAGCTTATGCAGCTGATAAATCCTTGCGTGGATTTGTTCTTTCCACCTAGATGTGTGTTTTGCAATAGTCTCCTTCCTGCGGGAAAGAGCGGGATTTGTTATGCCTGTAAAGATCGTGTTAAGTTCATTCAGGAACCACGCTGTCTTAAGTGTGGAAAAGCAATAGAATATGATGAGTCCGAGTACTGCTTGGACTGTGCAAGTAAAGAGCGGGACTTTGTGAGAGGTTACCCGCTCTTTTCATACCTGCCACCGGTTTCAGGAGCTTTGTCTTTATTGAAATATCATGGGAAAGAGGAGGTGGGCCAGTACCTGGGAAGACTGCTGGGCCAGCATTTTGGTCCGGAATTTCAAAGTCTTCATCTGGATGCCATTATACCGGTGCCTGTGTCCGAAAAGAAAAGGAAGCTTCGTGGCTACAATCAGGCGGAAATCATTGCAAGAGCCTGCCGGGATGCCTTTGACTCCAGTCTCCCTCTGGTGTGCGATTTGCTGATCAGAAAAAGTGATACCCAGGCCCAGAAAAAATTAAGCGCCAGTGAGAGAGAAAAGAATTTATGCAAGGCCTTTACCTGTGCAAATGAGATGCACAGTTCATTTGCAGGGTGGAGGGTGCTGCTGGTGGATGATATTTACACCACAGGGGCTACAATTCAGGCTTGCACAAAAGCCCTTATGGAAGTTGGCGTGGAAAAGGTGTATTATACCTCTGTATGTGCCGGTCGCGGAAATTAGAAAGAGTGCGGCGGGCAAAAGAAACTGGGTACAGTTTAAAAAAGGAGTTTATTATGGCAAAGAATTTGATGATTGTTTTCGGTGGTATGTCAAGTGAACACGAGGTTTCTTGTGTGTCTGCTGCAACTGTTGTAAAGGCAATCAATACTGAAAAATATAATGTTTATCTGGTGGGTATCACAAAGGATGGTCAGTGGATTTATACAGATTCTGTAGCTTCCATCGAGAGCGGACTTTGGAAGAAGGGCACAACACGTGCAACACTTACTCCAGATACAAAACATGAGCTTCTTCTTTCTGAGGATGGCGTGGTAAAGAAGATCATTCCAATCGATGTTGCTTTCCCGGTAATGCACGGACTTTTCGGTGAGGATGGAACAATTCAGGGACTCTTTGAACTTGCTCATCTGCCATATGTTGGATGTGGACATCTTTCATCTGCTGTTACTATGGATAAGTTCTTCACAAAGGTTATTGCGGATCACGCAGGTGTGGCTCAGGCTGCCTTCGTTCCAGTATATCGTGAAGATTTAGAGGATATGGATTCTGTTGTCGCTCGTATTGAAGAAGAGAGAGAATACCCAGTATTCATCAAACCTTCCAATGCAGGTTCATCTGTTGGTATCACAAAGGCTCATGACCGTCAGGAACTCATTAAGGGCCTTAGGATTGCTGCAGAGCAGGATACAAAGATTCTTGTTGAGGAAGCAATTTCTGGTCGTGAAGTTGAGTGTGCAGTATATGGCCATGGCAAGAACATTTTCGCAGCAGCAGTTGGTGAAGTTGTGGCTGCAGCTGAGTTCTATGACTATGATGCTAAGTACAACAATGCAGAATCAAAGACTGTAATTAATCCAGAACTTCCAGAAGGAAAGCTTGAGGAAATCAAGGAGAAGGCTGTACAGATCTTCCGTGCTTGTGATGGCTTCGGCTTCTCTCGTGTGGATTTCTTTCTGGAGAATGATACAAACCGCGTAGTATTTAACGAAATTAATACCATTCCTGGTCACACAGCAATCAGCATGTACCCAATGCTTATGAAGGCTGCTGGTCATGATATGTCTGAATATGTTGAGGGCCTCATCGAAATGGCCTTTGAACGTAGCTACGGCGCAGCTAAGAACTAATAAAAAATCCTGCTTCACATGGTGTGAGGCAGGATTTTTTTCTTTCCAGCAATATAGAGAAAGAAGCTAATTACGCATATAGCAAGAGACAGGCCAAACATGATCCAGTAATTAAGTGCGGTCTTCTTTACCCCTGAGAAAATAATAGGATAGAGGAAGGCAGAGCCGTTAATGGCGATATGCAGGATGATAGAAGGAAGTAAGGTGTCTGTTTTTTCCACCAGCCATGCAAGTAAAAGACCAATCAGAAAAGCGTAGATTCCCTGAATCAAATTCCCATGGAAGATGGCAAATAGAATTGCTGAAATAAAGATGGCAGGCAGGGATTTTTGGGCTGCTTTTTTCGCATAGGTAAAGCTGAGTCCACGGAAGATAAATTCTTCTGCTACAGGTCCCAAGAGAATAACAGTGAGCATATTGAGAATCCCGTGATTGCCACTGGTTGCCTGTATGTTGCCAATGTATGAGGAGAAGACACCTGGAAATGCATTGGAAAGCAGGGCAATGGCAGAAGTAACAAGAACCTGCAGGATGGCTCCAAAAAGGATGAGACCAAGGATGATTGCCAGGGGCTTCAGTCTTGTGTTTTTCTGGGCCTTGTTCTTAGTATCATCTTTAGCAATACTTTCTTTACCGAGAGCAAAGATGCGAGGTGTGCTTATATTTTTCTTTATCTTTGTGCTACCAAAAGCGGCGGCAGAAGCGGACATTCTTTCAAACTCATCCTGATCTTTAATGGCCAGGCGAAGGTACCAGTAAGGAAATACAATCAGGCTTCCCAGATAGAAGAGAAAATGCCAAATGTAAAGATTTACCGGACTTGCACTTTCCAGCACTTGGTCTGTGGCAAAGATGATAGTCAGAGCCAGTGCTGCAAAATAGGTAATGAAGGAAATGATGTAGAAGACCAGAAGAGGTGCCACTGTCATTCCAATCAGCTTTAAAGTTTTCAGTTGAGGATTCTCTATTTTATTAATCTTTTTAGAAGTGCTCATAGATTTTGCCTTTCGAATTTTATCAACATATTCTAACACATTTAGGGCGATAAGGCATTTAGAAGACTGCTAAATACAAAGGTCTAAATGGAATGACGAAAATACGCAGTCCATTTGCAAAAGAAAAAGGGAGCAAATCTGCTCCCTTACATTCTTTTTATTTACTTTAGAAGCTATCAGAAATCTTCTTAGCTCTGTCAGCTTTTTTCTTTTCTGCGGCCTTGGCAGCTTTCTTATCTTTCTGTGCCTTCTTGTTTGCGATTTCGTAATCAAGCTGCTGCTGATACTTTGCCTGACGCTCCAGCATCTTTTCGCGAACGCTCTTCTTTTTCTTCTTTCCGTTCTCATCGAATTGAGAAGCCTCAAGAGCTTTCTTAGCACCCTTGTGAAGTGCCTTAACCTGTGTCAGGTAAATTCCACTTACCATACCCTTGATTTCACCGTGTGGTGGAACATCAGCGTAGATGGATTCATCGCAGATCAGAGTCATGATCTGTGGACCAACCTTGGCCTTGATTACAGGAATCTTTGCCTTGGCCATACGCTTTGCCTGCTTGCCACCCTGTTCAAATACAGCCTTAGGAAGGTTGGCGTCTTTCATAGGAAGGATTTCCTTCTTAATGATGAACATTGTCATAGGTGTCGCTGCGGCATTGATCATTTCTTTCTGTTCCATCTGCTTTTTCTGCATCTTCTGTCCAACAAAGTACAGAACAAGCATGACAGCTACGAGAACAAGAAGAACGATGCCGATAATAATTGCAACTTTCATTTCTTTCCTCCAGATTTAGTTTTACTGCTGTATATACTATACGTTGCAGTGTAAAAAGTCAAAATGCAAATGAGTTTGGCGAAGATGCCACTTTTGTTAATTTGCATGAGTTTTTAACATGTCAGCAATCTTGGAAGGAATTTGTGAATAGAATTCCTTCTGTTCTTCACGAGTCATATCAGCAATGTAATATGGCTTGCTGAATTCCAGTGTTACGTGACGAGCCTTGATGGTAAAGCCTTTATTTGCTTCCAGAATCTGGTCGTTACCTGTCATGGCAACCAGTACCATAGGTGCTTTTGCTTTTTCAGCAATGCGGTAACCACCTTCCTTGAATGGAAGTAAGTCTGTTCCCTTATTACGAGTGCCTTCAGGGAAGAGAGTCATGTTCAGTCCATTTGCAAGATTGTCTGTTGCTTCCTTAATAGACTTCATGGCTTCTCTGGGACTTTGACGGTTAAGATATACACAGCCGATGTCTGACATGAAGTAGTGGAAGAGTGGAATCTTCTTTAATTCCTTTTTCGCAACGAATCCCACAGGACGTCCTAATACGGCCTGCAGAATGATAATGTCAAAATAGGATCTGTGGTTGGCCAGGAAAAGCACACCTGTATTTTCATCAGGTAAATTTTCCAGACCTCTTACATCAACCTTAGTACCAGACAGGAACATGATATTTTTGAAGAATCCTCTTACATATTGAGAACTCTTAAGCCATGCCTTCTTTGGATCTTTTTTGGCTAGAGAGGCAAAGTGCCAGTGAGCAGGCATGGAGAAAATTACGCCAAAGACTGCATAGAGTCCTACGATTAAAGCACGAAGCATTCGTTTTCCTCCTGGATTTATCTACCGTACATCTTTGCGGTCTCGAAGAGACGATCAGACAGGTGCTTTGTTAACTGTTCAGATTTATAGCGCCATGCCCAGTTGCCTTCCCCTACACCTGGTGTGTTGAAACGTGCCCAGGAATCCAGTTCCAGAACATCCTGCATAGGAACGATTGCCATGTTGGCAACAGAACTGAAGCAAGCCCGGATCATTACCCAGTCAATATCATTTCCATCTGTGCTGTAGTATCTTCTCAGCTTATCACGAGAAGCTTCGAAACAGTTCTTGTACCAGCCCAGAGTTGTGTCGTTGTCATGAGTACCTGTGTAACATACACAGTTCTTAACATGGTTGTGAGGCAGGAAGTTGTTTTCGTTTGGATTTTCAAAGGCAAACTGCAGAACCTTCATACCTGGCAGACCGAATTTGTCACGGAGTTCCACCACAGAGCGGTCAATTTCACCTAAGTCTTCAGCAATAATTGGCATATGATAACCAAATGTAGCTTCCAGAGCAGTGAAGAAGTTGTCCCCAGGTGCCTTTACCCACTTTCCGTTTTCAGCAGTGGTGTCACCGTAAGGAACAGCCCAGTACTGATCAAAACCACGGAAGTGATCGATTCGAAGGAAGTCTGTTAACTGAAGCTGAAACTTAATTCTGTTGAACCACCATTCGTAACCAGTCTTCTGATGCTCAGGCCAGTTGTAAAGCGGGTTGCCCCAAAGCTGACCAGTAGCTGAGAAATAATCAGGTGGAACACCGGCTACAACTTTTGGATAGCCCTTTGTGTCCAGCTGGAATAATTTCTTATTTGCCCAAACGTCTGCAGAATCCCATGCCATAAAGATTGGAATATCACCAATGATGGGAATTCCCTTGTCATTTGCGTACTTCTTAAGTTTTGCCCATTCTTCAAAGAAGAGGAACTGGATAAATTCATAGTAGCCCATTTCGTGAGCAAGTTTTGATTCCCACTTAATGCGTTCCTTCTTATTTGGATTCTTTAAAGTATCTTCCCATAGATACCATGGTGCTCCTTCGTGATAATCCTTACCGGCCATGAAAAGAGCGTAGTCCTTTAACCATTCAGTATTTTCCACGAATTCGCCGAAACGAACCATAAGTTCCTGATCAGCTGAGAAACTATCATCAATGGCATCATCTGTGAAACGCTCATAAGCTGTATGCAGCAGATTTGTCTTAAAGGAAATAACTTCACCGTAACTGATGTTTTCTGGGTTCCACTGTGGCATATCTGCAAAATCCTCATTGTGCAGAAGCCCCAGTTCCTTAAGGTGATCCAGGCTGATAATCAGTGGCTGTCCAGCAAAAGCTGAAAATGGCTGATATGGTGAATCACCAAAACCTGTGTGTCCAAGTGGCAGAACCTGCCAAGCGGTCATGCCTGATCTTTCGAGAAAGTCTACGAACTCAAAAGCTTCCTTACCCAGTTCACCAATTCCGTAAGGACCAGGGAATGATGTTGGATGCAGAAGGATACCAGCGTAGCGCTTCTCAATATCTAAGTTTTCTTCCATGTTGTCTTCCTCCATTTTGGCGAATGAGTTTACTTATAGAAATGATATGCCTTTTCGAATAATGGAATGGCCTTTTCAACAAGCTCTGTAGGTACGCAGTAAGAAATTCTGAAATGTCCAGGGCAGTCGAAGGAGTCACCAGGAACGATGATAAGACCAAGTTCCTTGGCAGCCTTCCAGCAAAATTCATTTGCATCTTCGCATGGTGATTCTGGGAACATGTAGAATGTGCCCATTGGCTTAATGCACTTGTAACCAATCTTTGTCAGTGCATCATAAAGAAGGTTTGCATTTCTTTCATAGATAGAAAGGTCTGAAGTTTCGTCCAGGCACTTTTCAACAGCGAACTGCATAAGAGCAGTTGGGCAGTTGTGACCTGTGAAACGAGAAACCTGACCCATCATAGGAACCAGATAGTCAGCATCCTTTGCAGCAGGGTTAACAGCAGCATATCCAATACGCTCACCAGGAAGGGAGATGGACTTTGAGAAGCTGTAGCAGCAAATGGAATTGTCGTAGAACTTAGAAACGAATGGAGCATCAGCACCAGCGAATACAAGCTCACGATAAGGTTCATCAGTAATCAGAAAGATTTCGTGACCGTATTCTTTCTGCTTCTTTGACATAATTTCAGCAAGACGAGTGATTGTCTCAGTTGTGTAAACAATACCAGATGGATTGTTAGGTGTGTTGATGAGAACAGCGGCAACGGATGGATTCATCATTGCTTCGAACTTTTCGAAGTCAATCTGGAAAGCAGTTGTGTCTGCAGGAACAACTTCCAGTTTTGCACCAGCGCCTGTTACATATGGAATATATTCTGGGAAGTAAGGTGCAAATGTGATGATTGTTTCGCCTTCAGAAGCTACACAACGGATTGCATGAGCAAGTGCACCAGCAGCTCCAGATGTAGGGAAGACGTGCTTAGCTTCATAATTCATACCGAAACGACGGTTTAAAGAATCAGCAATAGCCTGCTTTGTAGAGTTCTGACCCAGTGTTGGGCTGTAACCATGGAGTGCAACAGGTTCTCTTTCCTGAACCAGTTTAATCAGTTCCTCGTTAAAGTCCTCTGGACATGGAACAGATGGGTTACCGATTGAGAAATTAAAAACGCTGTCTGGACCTAATTCAGCAGCTCTTGCACGACTATAATCAAAGAACTTTCTGATGACAGATTCCTTGCCAGTCATATCCTTGTAGAATTGTGAAATCATCGACGTGTCCTCCTCGTCTTTTATTGTTTATAAATACTTTATCTGTTATGATATGTGCCGAAGGCACATACGCACTAATTATAGAGAATTTAATAGGAAGTAGCAAGTAAACTTATGAAAATATTCGATACCCATGTTCACTATGATGACCAGGCATTTGACCAGGATCGCGAGGCCGTAATTACTGGGTTGAATGGGGAAAATGTTGCAAATATCACAAACATAGGATTTGATCTGGAATCTTCCCGAAGTACGGTGGAACTGACAAAGAAATATCCTTTTATATATGGAGCGGTTGGCATTATCCCAGAACATGCCAATGAGGGCAATGAAGAAAACTTGGCGGAGATTGAAAAATTAGCTTCCGAAAATGAAAAAGTATGTGCCATCGGAGAAATTGGTTTAGATTACCATTATGATGATGGCCCTTCCAAAGAAAAGCAGGCAGAAGTCTTCCTGGCTCAGATGGACATAGCAAGAAGACTGGGACTGCCCATTGCCATTCATTCCCGGGACGCAGCGGAGGATACGCTGAATCTTATGAAGAAGGCCCATGCGGAGGAAATCGGCGGAGTTATGCACTGTTATTCCTATTCCTGGGAGACAGCAGAGATTCTACTCAAAATGGGATTTTATTTTGGTATCGGTGGTGTGGTAACATTTAAGAATAGTAAGAAACTGAAAAGAGTCGTAGAAAATCTGCCAATCGGGAATATAGTTCTTGAGACAGATGGACCTTATCTTTCCCCTGATCCATTTCGAGGAAAGCGAAATGACTCCAGCCGCCTGAAATATGTGGTGGAGAAAATTGCGGAATTAAAGAACATGGATCCAGAAGAGGTGGCGCGCATTACATTTGCCAATGCGGTAAAGATGTATGGTCTGGAAGGCAGTCAATATCTTAGATAGATTTTGCAAATGGGATTGCCGTGGGCAGTTCATTTGCATTCACCAGTAAAAGAAAAGAGAAAACATGGCAGAAGAAAGAATTACAATTCCAGAGGCAGAAAAACTCAGCAACCCAAAGAATACTATTGCGGTGGTCCAGGGACACAGCTTCACGTTTCGTAAAAATTTTGGTCAGAACTTTCTGATTGATTCCCATGTCATCGATAAAATCGTGGCAGCTGCGGAAATCACAGAAGAGGACGAGGTGCTGGAAATCGGACCAGGTATCGGTACTCTGACTCAGTATCTGGCTGAGGCAGCGGGACATGTGACAGCGGTGGAAATTGATAAGAATCTGATTCCGATTTTGGGAGAGACTCTGGCGCCTTACCACAATATTGATGTGGTAAATCAGGACGTACTGAAAGTGGATTTCCAGGAACTTTTTGGGGACAAGTCCTTTAAGTGCGTGGCAAATCTTCCTTATTACATTACAACGCCAATTATTATGGAATTGCTGGAGAAGAAGATTAATGCCAAGTCCATTACTGTTATGGTACAGAAGGAAGTGGCAGAGAGAATGAAGGCAGGTCCGGGAACCAAGGATTATGGTGCTCTTTCTCTTGCGGTTCAGTATTATGCGGAACCTTATATTGCGGCTTATGTTCCACAGAACTGCTTTATTCCAAGACCAAACGTTGGTTCTGCAGTGATCCGCCTGACTCGCCTGGAAAAGCCGGCGGTTGATGTGAAGGACGAGAAGCTTATGTTCCAGGTGATTCGTGCAGCCTTTAACCAGAGAAGAAAGACTCTTTCCAATGCAGTTAAGAATTTCTCTGGCTTCACAAATAAGGAGCATGGAATTTCCCGTGAGCAGATTGAAGGTGCTCTTACAAATGTTGGTTTTGATGTGCGTGTTCGAGGAGAAGCCCTGACTCTTGCAGAGTTCGCCGCCGTTACAGACGCGTTAACAGATCTGGGCATTCATGCCTAGGACAAATGGGATTTGCTATGAGTGAAGATAAAGAAAGAACAAGATTAGAAGCTGCAGAAAATGCAGAAGAGAAAACAGAAACAGAAATTCTACAAGAAAAAACAGATGTCCGTTATATGAAGGAAGCCCTGCGCCTGGCAAAGAAAGCCTATGCAAACGGGGACGTGCCCATTGGCTGCGTCATTGTTCATGAGGAAAAAATCATTGGTCGTGGCTACAATCGTAGAAACAAGGATGCCACAACCCTTGCCCATGCAGAAATCCTGGCCATGAAAAAGGCGTCCAAAGTTCTTCAGGACTGGAGACTGGAAGACTGCACCATGTATGTAACCCTGGAGCCATGTCCAATGTGTGCTGGTGCCATCGTGCAGGCCAGAATTCCGGAAGTGGTAATTGGTGCCATGAATCCCAAGGCGGGTTGCGCCGGTTCTATCATGAACCTTCTGGATGAAAAGAAGTTCAATCATCAAGTGAAGACCAGAAATGGAATCCTGGTGGAAGAAGCCTCCCTTCTCTTAAAAAATTTCTTTGCAGAACTTCGAATTAAGAAAAACAAAACAGGGAATAAGATTATTCAGCCTTTGAAATAAGGAAAGGCCTGGGCCGAGTCCCTTTGTAAATGATATTCGCCAAGTCCATTTGCAAATAGCTGGCAAATGGTATTTGCCAAGTGGGTTTTGGTTGACGGAAAAGCAAATAATCTATATACTAACGAATGCGTCTTCAAGGACGCAAATGGATAAGTCTTTAAAATTTCCACGCAGCTGGGGAGATAGCGGTGCCCTGTACCTGCAATCCGCTTTAGCAGGAGTGATGGCTGGCCTAGGATCGTTTTAGTTTGGGCTGCCCTTGGTAAGTGGCGTTGAGATTTGGGTCTTGCGCGACAGGAATCTGTGAACCGTGTCAGGTTGGGAACAAAGCAGCACTAAACAGAACCTCTCTGTGCGCCGCGAGGTTGCCTGGGTTGAGTCAACTGCTAAGGTAACGCTGAGCTAAGCTTTACGAAGCTAGCCGCGTGGTTTTTAATTTATATTTATGAAAAAATTCGCCCCCAAAATGACTATTTGTCGCCCCAAGGGCGTTTTTTTGTAACCTTTGTCAAAAAAACGACATTAAATTGGTGCATTTTACAATTATTTGTGTTACGATTACTTAGGTATTTTATCTGGCAGAAGCTGGATTTGATTATGGGTGTAAGGGGTACAAATTCACATGGATTACTCAGAAGTAATTGAGTTCGTACGAAAAAAGACTTCTGAAAATGGTCGACCAAAGGGATATCCATTCCGAAACAGGTTCGAACATACAATGAGAGTCTATAGATGGGCTATCAGATTACAGGCTAAGTTAGGAGGTAATCTGGATGTCATCGTTCTTGCAGCACTTCTGCACGATGTTGGTTGGGATGAGAACCGTCCACACAACGAAGTGAGTGCTGAAATCGCCGTTGAGTATCTGGATAGTATTGGCGTGGACCAGGAAACGATCACAAGAGTCGGAGAAATTGTAATGCTGCACGCAGACAAGGATTCTGAAAAGAATCTGAATCTTGAGTGCCGTATTGTGATGGATGCAGACCTTCTTGATGAAGTTGGTGCCGTTGGTATTATGTGGGACTGTATGGCTATTGCCTTAGAGGACGAGGCAAGTTACAAGAGGGCCTATTACAGAATCAAGGATTATTACCGTCGTAATAAACCAAAGATTCGTCGTTGCAAGACCGATGCAGGTCGTACAGAATATATGAAGAGAATGAATCTGATAGATGGTTACCTGTCTCAGCTTGAGAAGGAACTGTTTTAGGATAAAGGGTTTCAAAAAAATAAAGAGTTATAGGGAGAGAAAAAATGGCAAATAAAATTTTCCGAGTTATCTTAGGTATTATTATTGTTTGTGGCGTTCTTTTCGGTATTTACTACATCTTACCAGGACGTTTCAAGAATCCAATTACTCAGGCATATCAGCAAGCAACAAACAAGTATGCATCTACAGCGTTCGACACATTAAAGAAGGCAGAGGTTCCAAAACATGAGGGTGTTACATTTGATTCTATGATGACAAATGCACTTGGCGACCACACATGGATCATTGCTCCAAACGGCAATGGCGTGGATAAGGAATCAGGCAATGGTGTTATGACAGTTTACTGTGATGGTTATGAGTGTGATGTTTCTATTCAGGATGCAAAACAGACAGATACAAACAACACATACTCAAAGGCTCATGTAAGACTGGTATTCAATGTAACTTTCACAGGTGGACAGATTACAGGTATTGAATTCCCTCAGGTTGAAGTAGATGATACCAACGTATGGGCAAAGGGTAGCAGCGCAAACGATGCGGATACTTACTACCATGAGACAATCGATTTCCTTTGCAATGGTCTTCAGGTTGAATAAGCAGCAGGAAAGTGCAAGAGAAACGACTTAACTAGAAAATAGAAAAATAAAAAGGCTCGGGAAAATTCCCGAGCTTTTTTATTTGAAATTACTTTGCCTTCTTGGCTTTGTCTTCTGCAATAACTGTTTCAAATAAATCCGTAATCATGCTGATGGAATCCTTTTCCTGATCCTTATTCATAGCAGCAATATATTTGTCACGATTCTCGTAAACCTCATTTACAGTAGAAAGAAGAACTTCGTTTGTTAAATCCTCCTCCTCAATAACCTTGGAATAACCGCTCTTTTCGAAGGAACGAGCGTTGAGAATCTGGTCGCCACGGCTGGCATTCTTGGAAAGTGGAATCAGAATGTTTGCCTTCTTCAGTGCAAGCAGCTCGCAAATGGCATTTGCACCGGCACGGGAGATAACAAGATCTGCCAGAGCAAATAAGTCAGGAAGTTCAGCACCGATATATTCGAACTGAACATAGCCCGGACGTCCGTCATATTCCTTTTCCAGCTTGCCCTTACCACAGAGGTGAATGACATTGAACTTTTCCAGTAAGGCATCCAGATTTGCATGGATGGCCTGATTTACACGAAGGGCACCAGTGGAACCACCGATAACAAGAATGGTTGGGCGCTTTTCTGTGAAACCACAGAAGGTAAATGCCTTTTCTGAGTCTCCATTAAATAACTGCTGACGAATTGGTGTACCAGTTACAAGGGCATGTCCTTCTGGGAAGAGCTTCTGTGTCTCCGGGAAGTTACAACAAACACGGCTTGCCTTTGGCAAGGCAATCTTATTTGCAAGACCTGGTGTCATATCGGATTCGTGAATAACAACAGGAATTTTTCTCTTTGCTGCAGCAAGAACAACAGGTACAGAAACGAAACCGCCCTTGGAGAATACGATGTCTGGAGCCAGTTCCTTCATGAGACGTTTTGCCTGATTGTAGCCGTGAATGACACGGAAAGGATCGGAGAAATTCTTCCAGTCGAAGTAACGACGGAGCTTTCCGGATGCAATTCCATAATAAGGAATACCGATTTCCTCAATCAGCTTCTTTTCAATTCCATTGTAGGTACCGATGTAGCTCACGTCATAGCCCATTTCCTTAAGCTTTGGCAGAAGAGCAATGTTTGGTGTTACATGTCCGGCAGTACCACCGCCAGTTAAAACGATTTTCTTCATAATTATCCTCGTGAATATAAAATACAAAAATGAAATCGAACCTAATAAAAATAATTTCATATAAAAATACAAAGAAATTATTTCGAACTTAAAAAAATAATTTCATATAAAAATACAAAATAATTTATATCGAATTTATTTCACTTACAGTAAATTAAATAGTACGTGCAATATTATAACGAGAAGGGAAAAGTTTGCCAAGGTCGTCTTATTTATATTTTGAACAGAAAAACTATGGAGTGCTTTCCACTTCAATGATATAATGGGAATATCTATGAGTAAATTGCGTTATTGTGCTTATTTTCACGAGACTCAGGGTGCAATGAATCAAAAAAAATAGAACAAATTACTTGGTTTTTGTTGGAAATCCCCACATATATTGTTGATACAAGGCCAAGGATAGTTGTAGTAAGGATTTAAGGAGGAATCATGATGGCATATCAGGAGGAGTACGAAAAGTGGTTGAATAACCCTTATTTCGACGAGGAAACAAGAAAGGAACTGGCTGATCTTAAGGGTAATGACGCTGAGATCGAAGACCGTTTCTATCGTGTTCTTGAATTTGGTACAGGTGGTCTCCGTGGTGTTCGCGGCGCTGGTACAAATCGTATGAACATCTACACAGTAAGACAGGCAACACAGGGTCTTGCAAATTATATCTTAAAGAATGGTGGAGCAGACGGTGCTTCTCGTGGCGTAGCAATCGCTCATGATTCACGTATCATGTCTCCAGAATTCGCTGACGAAGCAGCCAGAACTCTGAATGCAAATGGTATTACTACATATGTATTTGAGTCTCTTCGCCCAACTCCAGAACTTTCATTTGCAGTTCGTTCATTCGGATGTATTGCCGGTATCGTAATCACAGCCAGCCACAATCCACGTGAATACAATGGTTATAAGGTATATTGGGAGGATGGTGCACAGGTTACACCTCCTCATGATACAGGAATCATGGCAGAAGTTTCTGCAATCACAGACTTCGCTACATGTAAGACAATGGATCAGGATGATGCAAGAGCAGCTGGTCTTTACCGTGTAATTGGTACAGATTTCGATGACAAGTACATCGCTGAAGTTAAGAAGCAGTCTATCCATCCAGAAATTATTCCTGAGATGGCTAAGGATATGAAGATTGTTTACACACCACTTCATGGTACAGGTAATGTTCCTGTTCGTCGTGTACTTTCAGAACTTGGTTTCACACAGGTATTTGTTGAACCACAGCAGAAGATTCCTGATGGAAACTTCCCAACAGTTGCGTATCCTAACCCAGAAAGCCCTAAGGCTTGGGAGCTTGCTCTTGAACTTGCTAAGAAGGAAGATGCAGATATTATCATGGCTACAGATCCGGACGCTGACCGTCTTGGTGTTTATGCTAAGGATACAAAGACTGGTGAATATGTTTCCTTCACAGGAAATATGTCAGGTATGCTGATTGCTGATTACATTATGCAGGAGCGTAAGGCTACAGGTACAATGCCTGAGAATCCGGCTCTTGTCACAACAGTTGTAACAACAGATATGGCTAAGGCTATTTGTAAGTACTATAACGTTGACTGTATCGAAGTTCTCACAGGTTTCAAGTACATCGGTGAGCAGATTAAGTTCTTCGAGCAGACAGGTTCTCATAACTATGTATTTGGTCTGGAAGAATCTTATGGATGTCTTGCAGGTACGTATGCAAGAGATAAGGATTCCATCGTTGCAGTAATGATGCTTGCAGAAGTTGCATCTTTCTACAAGAAGCAGGGTAAGACATTATGGGATGCTATGATCGACCTCTATGAAAAGTATGGCTACTACAGAGAAGGACAGACAACTAAGGAACTTAAGGGTGCATCCGGCGCTGTTGAAATTCAGAAGATTATGGATTCCTTTCGTCAGAATCCACCTACAGAACTTGGTGGCTTAAAGGTTCTTGAGAGAAGAGATTATAAGATCGATGAAAAGGTTAATAATGTAACAGGCGAGACATCTAAGACAGGTCTTCCTACATCGAATGTTCTTTACTATCAGTTAGAGAACGATGCATGGTGCTGTGTACGTCCTTCTGGTACAGAACCTAAGATTAAGTTCTACTTTGGTGTTAAGGGAACTAGTCTGGAAGATGCAAATGCTAAACTTGAAGTATTAAAAAATGCTATGGTGGGTGAGGAATAAAGAATGCTTCGTTTCATTCGGCGGTTAAACCCGAAACGATTCCAACTTTATAAGCGTGAGATTTTACTTAGAAATGCAAAAGCATTGAATACTTATTTGGGTATGGGAATTGCGGTTGCAATGATTAATGTACTCCTGCAGGCTGATATTCATAAGACAACTACGTTTATTCAGAATATCGGCCAGATGGTGTACCTTATTGCAGTATATTTGATTCTGCGCTATCTGATTAAGAAACCACAGAATCACGCAACACTGCTCCTGTATATTGTGCAGGCGCCAATTATTATAATTTCCATATTAATGGGAACGGTATGGGATTCGAAAACGCAAATGGTCACATATCTTATGCTGGTTATCCTGATGCCACTCTTTATTCTGGATAATCCCCTGAGACAAAGTGGCATTACCATACTCTATACGGTTATGGCATGTTTTCTATCCTATTTAGTGAAAGATAATGCTCTGTTTAAACTGGATCTGATTCATTTGACAGGCTTTACCTTAGCTTCTCTTCTTGCCAACCTTTACATATTGGCAGAGAGAATTGATGGTGTAGAAGACAATGTACGTTCTACATTTCGTGCCGAGCATGATATCAGTACAGGACTGAAAAACAGGTATGCCTTAAAGAAACAGGAAGGCACCTACTTAGATTCACCACTTACAGTAATGCTGATTGATATTGACTACTTCAAATTCTTCAATGATATGTATGGACATAATGTTGGAGAAGAGATTTTTAAAGTTTTTGCCAAGGCAGTCAGCGATGTGTTCAAACCAGAAAACTGTTTCCGTTATGAGGAAGCGGCAATCCTTGTGCTCTTAAAGAATACAAGTGAGCAAAATGTTCTGCATAAGCTGGATCAAGTAAAAACTGAATTCCAGAGTATTGATGTGAAGGGCAAACATCTGCATCCTTCCTTCAGCGCGGGTTATGTTTATGGACAGGTCAGATATGATATTGACTTCCGTGAAATGATTCGTCATGCGGACATCCGACTCTTAGAAGCTATGAATCGTGGAGCTGGTCAGGTTGCAGGTCATGCGTATGACAACAGTAGAAAACGTCAGACGGATATTTTGTCTGAGGTTGGCCAGAACATGAATCGTGGTACCCTGGATGAACTCACAGGTCTTCCAAACATGCAGTATTTCCGTGCCAAAGCAGAGGAGATGATTGCCAATACGGTGGATCGAAATAAGCAGACGATCTTTGTTTATTTCAATATTGGTAACTTTAAGAGTTTTAATGAGGAATATGGATTTAAGAAGGGTGATGAACTTCTGCAAAATATTGCGAAGATCATTAAGGAAGAATTTCCAGACCGTCTGATCTCCCGTTTCTCAGAAGACCACTTTGTTGTTATGACTTATATGGAGGGTGTTGAAAATAACCTGGATAATATTCAGGCTAAAGTAAGACCTCTCTTCAATAAGGTAAATATGACACTCAAGGTTGGTATTTATAAACAGGCTTTGGGAGAAGATGTTGGTCTCTCCTGTGATAAAGCGAAAATCGCCTGCGATAGTATTAAAAAGGATTTCGCAAAGAAATTCCGTTACTACGATCAGGAACTTGAGAATAAAACAAAACTTCATCAGTATGTCATTTCTCATATAGATGAGGCAGTAGAAAATAATTACCTTCGCGTATATTACCAGCCAATCATTGATGTGAAAACTGGTAAGCTTGCAAAGGTAGAGGCTCTGGCAAGATGGATGGATCCAGTACATGGTATGCTTTCACCAGCGGATTTCATTCCAGTACTTGAGGATGCTCACCTGATTCATAAGGTGGATATCTTTGTAGCAGAGCGTGTATGTCAGGATTATATAAATGTCCGTGGTGAGAGAAATGATGCCTTACCGGTATCCATTAACCTTTCTCGTCTGGATTTCATGCTGACAGATATTGTTAGCGCCATTAATGGATGTGTGGATGCTTACAAGGTACCACGTGAAAAAATTCATATTGAAATTACAGAGAGTGCTCTGGCAGAGGATTATCAGGAGCTTCTTAAACGTGTAGATGAACTGAAGAGCCTTGGCTTTGATGTTTGGCTGGACGACTTTGGAAGTGGATATTCATCCTTCAATGTCCTGCAGGATTTTGATTTTGATGTGATTAAAGTTGATATGCAGTTCATGCATAACTTCGCGAATAATCCACAGACACCAGTTATCCTGAATTCCATTATGAGAATGTCAGATGATCTGAAGATGCAGTCATTGGTGGAGGGAGTTGAAACAGAAGAGCAGTTCCGATTCCTGCAGTCCATAGGTACCTCCTATGCACAGGGTTACCTTTTCAGTAAACCAATTCCGCTGGAAGAACTTCGTCGTAAATACATTGACGAATTCCCAGGACATGCAAGTGTACAATAAGGTCAAAGTGTTAAACAGGGGTATGAAAAATGGTTTTCGTTTTTCATACCCATTTTTTAGAAAATCATTAAGAATGTGAGGAAAAGTATGTTATCCAAATACAGCGTTAAGCGTCCATTTACAGTGTTTGTAGGTGTGGTTGCCGTTATCGTTATTGGTATTGTTGCCATGATGAGAATGACAATGGACTTACTGCCTAATATGAATCTGCCTTATGTGCTGGTTATTACTACAGATCCGGGCGCCAGTCCTGAGGCGGTGGAAAGTGATGTGACTTCCAAGCTGGAAGCTAGTCTTGCCACCACTTCCAATCTGAAGAATATTCAGTCCATGTCCTACAACTCCTATTCCACAGTTATTTTGGAATATGAGCAGAGTGCGTCCATGGATGCAACTATGATTGAAATTCAGCAGAAAATTGATCAGTTGGATGGCAGCTTTGATGACAAGGTGGGGACGCCAATTGTTATGCAGCTGGATCCAGATATGATGCCAGTTATGGTAGCTGCAGTTGGTGTGGAAGGTATGGATAATACCCATCTCACAGAATATGTGAAAAATGAAATCCTGCCACAGCTTGAATCCATTGAAGGTGTTGCTTCTGTGAATGCCCGTGGTGGAGTGGAAGAAAAGATTCAGATTACTCTGGACGAGGAGAAAATTGGCCAGCTGAATGACAAAATCATGGATGACATTGATGCTCAGTTTGCGGAAAAGGCAACTGCTCTGGATGCATCTCGTGAACAGATTGAAGCCGGTAAGAATGCTGTGGAAAGCGGCAGCCAGACCCTGGCAGATGAAACCAGTTCTGCAAATACAGAACTGCAGTCAACTCAGATTCAACTTTATAATTCTTCATCCGATTTATCCGATAAACTGGATACCTTAAATGCTGCGGCTGAGACTTTGCAGTCCACCATTGATACCCTGCAGAGTACTTATGATACAACCAAAGGCTATGCAGATACTCTTTCCACTCTGCAGACCTTAGAATCTTTATCTGTAAATTCTGCATCTGGAACTGGTGTCTTAACGGATGAACAGTTCCCATCTGCTGCAAATGGAATGAGCTACGATGAAGTGGTCGCCCAGATTGCAGCCCTTTCTGCTGGCATTTCTACAGCAAATTCGGAAATTGCAAAGTCTGGTTCCAGCCTGACAGAATATGGAATTACCCTGAATACTTACGAAGATATTCCTAGTGCAGTGGAGACACTTACAACAAAACTTGCAGAAACCAATGCAGGTATTGCCACAGTAGAGGCAGCCCAGGATTCCGTGGAGGCGAGTAAGTCAACGGTGGAAGACGCCATGACAAGTCTTTCCAAAACTCAGGTAATCAGTGAACTGGAAATCGCCCAGAATGCAGCTCAGCTTTATGATGGAGAATCAGCTCTGGATGAAGCAGAGTCTCAGATTGAATCCGCCAAGGAATCAACCAAGTCCTCTGCAGATTTAAATACCATTCTTTCTGTGGATATGGTGAAGAATATTCTCATGGCCCAGAATTTTGAAATGCCTGCAGGTTATGCTTCCAGCAGCAATGGAAAATATCTGGTTAAGGTGGGAGAAGGTGTTGATTCTGTAGAAGCCTTAGAGGATATGGTGCTTATGGATCTCAATATGGATTCCGTAGGTGTCATCAAGCTTTCCGATGTGGCAGATGTGGAAGTGGTAGATAATTCCTCAGAAGTATATGCCAAGGTAAATGGAAATTCCGGACTTCTGCTTTCTTTTGAAAAGCAGACAGGTTATGCCACAGGTGATGTTACCAAGGCCATCTTAAAGAAGTTCGACAGCCTGAAGAAAACAGAAGAGCAGAAAATCTCATTTTCCACACTGATGAATCAGGGTGTTTACATCAACATGATTGTTAAGGGCATTGCTCAGAATATGATTCTGGGAATGGTACTTGCCATTCTTATGCTGCTGATTTTCCTGAGAGACATTCGCCCAACCATCATCATCTCTGCAGCAATTCCGCTTTCAGTAATCTTCGCGGTGGTGCTTATGTACTTCAGTCATATCACGTTGAATATTATTTCCATGTCCGGTCTGACTCTGGGTATCGGCATGCTGGTGGATAACTCCATCGTTGTTATTGAAAATATTTTCCGCCTTCGTAAGGAAGGTATGCCAATCAAAAAGGCCAGCGTCATCGGCGCCAGCCAGGTAGGTGGTGCCATCACTGCCTCCACGCTGACAACAATCTGTGTATTCCTGCCAATCGTATTTACCGAAGGACTCACAAGACAGCTCTTTGTGGATATGGGTCTCACCATTGCCTTCACCCTCACCGCTTCCCTGATTGTGGCTCTGACACTGGTGCCAGCCATGGCCCAGGGCCTGCTCCGCAAAGCCAAGACTCAGGAAGATAAGGGTTACAGCAGGTTCCTGAACGGTTATGGCAAAGTCCTAGCAAATGTACTGCGCGTAAAGCCTTTGGTATTCCTTGTAATGATTGGACTTTTAGTCCTTAGTATTTTCCTTTCCCTGTCTCGTGGTACAGAATTTATGCCAGAGATGGATAGTCAGCAGGTAACCGTTACCATGGTGGCACCGGATGATACTCAGGTAAGTTTTGAAGATATGACATCCTATGCAGATACTTTGATGACACGTCTGCAGGATATTAAGGATGTGAAAACAGTGGGTGCCATGATGGGTACCGGAACCACCCTGAACTTAATGTCATCCTCAAGTTCTGACACAGTTACCATGTATGTTCTCCTGAAGGAGAATACAAAGATGACCAATGAAAAGATTAAGAGCGAGATCGAAAAGGCATCTAAGGATCTGCCTGTGGATGTTAGTGTGGAAACAGCAATGATGGATATGAGTGCTATTAGTGGAAGTGGAATTTCCATTATGGTTAAGGGGCGAGATATGGAGACTCTCCAGTGTCTTGCCAGTCAGGTTGCAGATATTCTGGAATCCACAGATGGAACCACAGAAGTGGATGACGGTCTTTCCGATATGACAGATCAGCTGGTGGTTAAAGTGGATAAGGCTAAGGCTGCTGATTATAATCTGACAGTTGCTCAGGTATACTCTGCAATTCAGGAAAAACTTGCAGATGACACATCTGCCACAACCATTTCCAGTGATGCCAAAGATCTGGATGTTTATGTACGTACTGGAGAGCAGGCAGAAACTACAGTTAGTGATATTAAGAAGATGAAGGTGGAGTACACAGATCGTGCTACACAAAAGACTTATGAAGTTATGCTTTCCAAGATTGCAAGCTTTGAGAATGTGCAGGAAGTTTCTTCCATCCTTCGTGATGCCCAGACAAGATATATTAATGTTACTGCCCAGGTAAAGGATGGCGAAAACGTTGGACTTGTGGGTGATGCGGTAGAAGATAAGCTGAAGGATATGAAAATTCCTGAAGGCTATTCAGTAAAACTGGCTGGTGAAAATGAAACCATTAATGAAGCCATGAGACAGGTAATGCTCATGATGGTACTGGCAGTCATTCTCATTTACCTGATTATGGTAGCCCAGTTCCAGAGTCTGCTTTCACCATTTATCATCATGTTTACTATTCCACTTGCCTTTACAGGTGGTTTCTTCACCCTTTATTTCGCAGGCCTTTCAGTCAGCGTCATTGCCATGGTTGGCTTTGTTATGCTGTCGGGTATTATCGTAAATAATGGTATTGTTCTGGTGGATTATATTAACCAGTTGAGAAGAGAGGGTATGAGTAAGAAAGAGGCCATACTTGAGTCGGCCAAGACTCGACTTCGCCCGGTTCTTATGACAGCTCTGACAACCATTATTTCCATGTCCACCATGGCCATAGGCATGGGACAGGGAACAGAAATGGCACAGCCAATGGCTGTGGTTATAGTAGGCGGTATGGTCTACGGTACTCTCCTTACCCTGATTGTGGTGCCATGTCTATATGATGCCTTTAATCGGGAAAAGGATATGACAGAAGAGGATATTGAACTGATCAAAGAAGATGATCATGAGTTAGAGACGGAATAAAAAGCATTAGTACATACTGAAAAAGATATTTGATACTGTCAGACTGATAAGACCGGATACATCACCGCTTAGGGAACCGAAGAAGGACCTGCCAGAATGGCAGGTCCTTTGTTTTATTCATTGTGACTAATTTAGTTACTTAGTATTTTTGTCTTTCATTCAGATGTTTAGAATTATTCATCGTCACGGATGTAGTTGCTTGGCTTAATTGGAAACCAGGCGTTGGTTGCATTCTTATAACGATCATAGCGAATACCAAACATCTTATGAAGCCATACTTCTTCCGTGTATTTCATAAGAAGTATAAGGAAAATCCAAAGCACAATGGCTGTGGTGTAGAAGAATGTATTTCCGGAAATGAAGAGAAGTCCAGTGCAGATATAAAGCACACCTGCATATTCAGGATTTCGAATGTACTTGTAAATGCCCTCTCTTACAAGATGTCCCATACGAACTTCATGTCGAATATTGGCATTGGATACGGCGTCCATAATCAGCTTCAGTCCCAGGAAGATTAAGATAACGCCAAAAACGATATAGGTATATCGCTGCCATAATTCCTTGGGCAGTCCATTTGCAGAAAATGGCAGGTGACCCAGGATGATACTGACAAGAGTCAGCACTGCAGAGATTGGTACATAGAGATAGGTCTTACTGTAGGCTGGCAGTGTCTCCTTTGGTTTGATGACAATTGGTTCATCAGGATTTAGAGTATGTTCTTCAGAGGCATCTACTACAACTGCATCTTTTACAATCGCATTCTTTTCAGGAACAGTATCCTTTTTCACGTCTTCTTTTAAGTCTTCCGTATCTTCCTTCACGTCTTCTTTTAAGCCTTCCGTATCTTCCTTCACGTCTTCCATTTCTGCCTCCCCTAATCTAGAAAATTGGAAACAATTTTGTTTCCACCTTCTTTTTTTGCTTTAATCAGCATCTGGTCAACACGGGCCATCATTGGTGTGATTTCTGTGAAATCTGAGCAGTGAATCAGGCCACCGCTGATTGTAATTGGTGTATTTGTTTCGTTCCACTGTAAGGATTCTACAGTTTTACGGAATTTATCGCATCTTTTATAAGCGTCTTCTGGAGACTTTGCCTGGAAAATGATAACGAATTCTTCGCCACCATAACGGGCAGCTAGCTCGTCTTTCTTTTGGTCCAGAGCATTCATGATTTCTGTGGCAATGGTTTCCAGTACGTGGTCACCAAAAAGATGACCATAGGTATCGTTGGCCACCTTGAAGTGATCCAGGTCGAATTCGGCAATAAAGAATTTCTTTGAGAAAATATCAATCTTTTCTAAATGACTGAAAAGGTATCTACGATTATAAAGCTGAGTCAGTTCGTCATGTAAGGACTGTTCAGCCATCTGAGTGAGAAGAGTAACACGGGAATCACGTTCTCTCTGGTAAGCGCGAAGCATCATGGATGTAACAAAGAAGATGAAGGTGGCTGTGAGAATCAGAGAGAAGACAACATCAATGGTCTGTGCTTCTTCTGAAAGCTTGGTCAGGATATTTGTTGGAATATCTGCAATGCTTGGCGTGGAATCCATCATGAAGTAGGACACTGCCACCATGGCACAATCCACCACAAGGCAAATGGCAAATGCGGTGATTCTTGTAGCTCCTCTAAGGATTGGAACAATGAGGAAAAGGCCAATCAGGAGATAGAGAGGCATTCCGGAATTCATTCCGCCACAGGAAAAATAGTTGATGGGAATAACCACCAGATTAATGAAATATACAAGAATGACCTTGCAAGGCCCTGGACGTTTAAGCCAGACGGAAACGTAGAGAAGAGTCAGCATGAAGACGGCACCGATAATAGTGGCCAGAGATGAAAAAGCTGTTAATCTCTCTGCGATGGTAACAATAGTGGAGGCCAGCATAACAAGAGTACCCACCACTATGATAATAAAATAAATACGATCTTCCAGGGTCTCCTGGTTATCGATATAATCCTTCATTTTTTTATACATACATTCCCCCGGTGAATTTGATAATAGTTAAAAAATAGATGAATAAAATCCATCAAATCTCTTATTTCGTAAGGATTTAATAGGCCTATAGATGGAAAAATTATAGCATTCGTTAGAAATAGCGTCAATTATACAAATATAGGAACGTAATGTGCAAATCGTCCCATAAAAAGGGCTTTTTATAGACCTGTATTTCGTCCAAATTCATTTTCTGGAATGGGCTAATCTCATTTGCATAATTTCACCAAATCCATTTGCTTTATCAACTCTCATTTGTTTGCATAGAGCCTTGATATTTATTATAATGATTCAATATGCAAAGCTTAAAACTAGGAGTTATGTTAGATGTCTTACGTAGCATTATATAGAAAATTTAGACCGGATTCTTTCGATGAAGTTAAGGGCCAGGAGCCCATTGTACAGGCACTGAGAAATCAGATTCTTTACGATCATGTTGGCCATGCTTATCTTTTCTGTGGAACCCGTGGTACTGGTAAGACGACTCTGGCAAAGCTTCTTGCCAAGACGGTTAACTGTGAGCATCCAGTGAATGGAAATCCTTGCGGGGAGTGTGAATCCTGTAAGGCGGTTGCCAGTGGCAGATCCACCAATGTAATTGAAATCGATGCGGCTTCCAACAACGGTGTAGACAATGTGCGTCGTATTAATGAGGCGGTTCAGTATTCGCCAGCATCTGGCAAGTACCTGGTCTACATCATCGACGAGGCCCATATGATGTCGCCTGGCGCTTTCAATGCCTTGCTTAAGACTTTGGAGGAACCACCTGCTCATGTAATTTTTATTCTGGCCACAACAAATGACCAGAAGATTCCAATCACTATTCAGTCTCGTTGTCAGCGTTACAACTTCCACCGTATTTCTGTGGAAACCATTGCTGCCCGTCTTAGTGATCTGATGAAACGTGAAAACGTGGATGTGGAAGAGGAAGCGATTCGCTATATCGCAAGAGCTGCGGACGGTTCTATGCGAGATGGACTTTCTATTTTGGATGAATGTATTTCTTCCTCCCTTGGTGAAAAGCTGACTTTTGAAAATGTACTGCGCACAGTTGGTGCAGTGGACATTGATGTATATGTAAAACTCATTCGTGCTCTGCAGAACGAAGATGTGGAAGCAATCTTAGACCTCATCAATGAATCTGTTTGGCAGGGCCGAGACTTAACAAAATATGTAGATGATTTCATCTGGTTCTTACGAAATATGTATTTCCTGAAACTGAGCCCAAATCTGGCCGAGGAACTGGACCTGACCAAGGAGGATGCATCCATTGTGGCATCCCTTGGGGAGGAAGTGGGAACCAAAACCATCACCTGGTATATCCAGCAGATGCAGGCTCTGTCTGCAGACATTCGCTATTCCACAATCAAGCGAGTAACTCTGGAAATGGGCATGCTGAAACTCATGCATCCAGAAACAGAACAGAACTTCATATCCCTTGCCAGTCGCCTGGAAAAACTTGAGGCAAAGGTTGCCAGAGTGGACGCTGACATGAAGAACATCAAGGCCAATGGCGTGGTTGTTTCTTCCGCCAGTGCAAATGGAATTGCCGCATCTTCTGTGGAATCTTCCATGAGCCCAGAAGAAGAGAGTAAGGCAATTCAGGAAAATCTGAAGGCAAAGTATCCTCCGGCAGTTTATGAAGAACTGATTGCTCTGGCCCAGGACTGGAAGTCAAAAGTTATCTATAGCATACAGAAACCAGCCAGAGATTTTCTGATGGATGCATCCATTGCACCGGATGAAAATTTCAAGGATCAAAATGATGTGCCAAGCCTGAAACTGGTATATACATACCCAGCCAATGCCCATGCACCAAAGGGACTCGTTTATTATGAGAATCCAAAGAATCTGGAAAGACTGGAAAATATGGTATCTGAACTGATTCAGAAGCAGGTACATTTCAAGGTGGAAGCCAGAAAGACTGGTAGCGCAGATGGCATTGATATGCAGTTCGATGCACTGAATAAAATTCATTTCGATGACATTGTTATCGAGGATGAATAGTAAAAAATTGATAAGAGAATGAGACTGGCAGAGTAGAAGGTCTGTGCAGTTCATTTGCAAAGTTTGTTAATAAAATCGATGATAAATTGATTTTTAGGATAAAGAAAACAATATTCAAAAGGAGATTTTAATAATGGCAAAAAGAGGTGGATTTCCAGGAATGATGCCTGGTAACATGAACAATCTGATGAAGCAGGCACAGAAGATGCAGAAGCAGATGGAAGAAACTCAGGCAGCTTTAGAGGAAAAGGAATACGAAGCTACAGCAGGTGGCGGCGTTATCACGGTTAAGATTAATGGTAAGAAGGAAATCACAGAAGTAAAGATTGATCCAGAAGCAGTTGATCCAGATGATGTGGAAACACTGGAAGATCTTGTAATTGCTGCAGTAAACTCAGCAATTCAGATGCAGGCAGAAGATGAAAAGTCATCTATGAGCAAGATTACTGGCGGTATGGGATCTATGGGAGGCCTCTTCTAATGGATTTATACGGCAAAGAAGTCAGCCGTCTGATTGAGGAGCTGTCACACCTGCCAGGTGTTGGAAGTCGTACAGCCCAGCGTCTTGCCTTCCACATTATCAATATGCCGGAAGACCAGGCACAGGCTTTATCCGAATCGATTATCAATGCCAAGAAAAAAATTCATTACTGCAAGACTTGTTGCACCATTACGGAAGGGGACGAATGTCCGATCTGCGCATCACCCAAACGTGATCACGAGACCATCATGGTGGTTGAAACACCAAGAGATCTTGTGGCAGTGGAAAGAATCGGCAGATATCAGGGCGTTTATCACGTTCTGCATGGTGTAATCAATCCACAGGCTGGTATTGGTCCACAGGACATTAAATTAAAAGAACTTTTGGTTCGCCTTCGTGGTGATGTAAAGGAACTCATCGTTGCAACCAACTCTTCTGTGGAGGGAGAAGCAACAGCCATGTACATTTCTAAAATGGTAAAACCTGCAGGTATTCCTGTTACAAGAATTGCCAGCGGTGTACCAGTTGGTGGGGACCTGGAAATGACAGATGAAATGACTTTACTGCGAGCGCTGGAAGGCCGAGTAAAGATGTAATGATACAAATGTAGTACAGTCTGGAATGCAACCATGCTTGCATGGAGAAGCATTTCGGACTGCACTACATGTAACAATATGAGCATGGAGAGAAATTTGAGAAAGCAAATTTCTCGGGAATGCGAATATTGTAGAATTTCGAGAACGTGCGAAGCACGTGGAGAAATTCGTATCATAAAATAATGATACAAATGTAGTACAGCCCGGAATGCGACCATGCTTGCATGGTAAAACTTTTCTCGGATAAACGATTATAAATGTATTTAATCAAAGCATCATGGAAGATGCTAATAATGAAGGAGGGTAACACATGAAGAAAATTGGAATTTTAACAAGTGGCGGTGACTGTCAGGCTCTGAATGCTACAATGCGTGGTGTTGTTAAGGGACTTGAAAATCTCTTTGGCGAAATTGAAATTTATGGTTTCAAGGATGGATACAAGGGACTTATTTATGGTAATTATCAGAAGATGAAGCCAATGGAATTTTCTGGTATCCTCGGCAAGGGTGGTACAATTCTTGGCACAAGCCGTGTACCTTTTAAAATGCTGGACATCCCAACAGATGATGGCATTGATAAGGTTCCAGCCATGGTTAAGACTTATAAGAAACTGGAACTGGACTGCCTGGTAGTTCTTGGTGGTAATGGTTCTCAGAAGACAGCAAACCGTCTGTCACAGGAAGGTCTGAATGTTGTAGGTCTGCCTAAGACAATTGATAACGATATCTGGGGAACAGATATGACATTTGGTTTTCAGTCTGCAGTTGATGTGGCAACGCATGCCATTGACTGTATTTATACAACAGCTGAATCTCACAGCCGTGTATTCGTTATTGAAACAATGGGACATAAGGTTGGCTGGATTACACTTCATGCTGGTATTGCCGGTGGTGCAGATGTTATCCTGCTTCCAGAAATTCCATATGATATGAAGAAGATTTACAAGACAATTGATAAGAGAACAAAGCAGGGAAAGAACTTCACAATTATTGTGGTTGCTGAAGGTGCAATTTCCAAGGAAGTTGCTAAACTGCCTAAGAAGGAAAGAAAGCAGGTTATTGCGGAACGTCCTTATCCATCAATTGCTTATGAAATTGCTGATAAGATTCGCGAAAAGTATACCAGCGATGTGCGTGTAGCACTTCCAGGTCATACACAGCGTGGTGGCTCTCCAGATGCATACGACCGTGTAATCTCCAGTCTCTTTGGTGCGAAGGCAGCAGAGATGATTAAGGAAAAGGATTTCGGTAAGCTGGTTGTTATGCTGAACGGTGAAGTAACTGCAATTCCTCTGGAAGAAACAGCTGGAAAGCTGAAATATGTTGATCCAAATAATCAGATGATTCAGGAAGCGAAGACTCTGGGTATCTCATTTGGTGACTAAATATAGAAAGAACAACTAGATGAAAAGAAAGTTATTTGCGGCAGCCCTCTTCGTGATTTTTTTCGCGGGGGCTGTCCTCGTGTTTAATGTAATCCTAAATAGAAATCTGACTTATCAGTCAGTAGAAAACACAAAGCCGACAATGGACCTTGCCTATGCCGGCTTTGATGGCGTTGTAATCGACGAGATGCAGGGCCAGAGACAAGTGCTGAATACCAGTCTGACTCGTGACAGTATTGTCACGGTGGACAAGAGCCAGGAAATTGAAGTTTTTCTGCCTGGGAAATATGCAGACAAGAAAGTCAGTTACATGCTTCGAAACTTTGATGGCTCCAATCTTGTGGAAGATGGGGAAATGACTTTTAAGGATATGGAAAATGACATGGCCGTCTTCACGGTTGCCTTCCGTATGAGTCTTACCCAGGACACAGAATATCGATTCTTCATTTCTATGGATGAAATCAAGGATGCCTCCGCCACAGATGCAAAGGGGGAGACAATCTATTACAGCACACGTGTAAAGAAAATGGAAAAGAATCAGGTTCAGGCCTTCCTTTCCTATGCAGAACTATTTCATGCAAATATGCTTGCCGCAGATCAGAATGCAGCAGTGGAAGCAGCAAATGCTGCAGGCGAGAGTAATGTCTCTGTTGTAGAAATTGCTACTGGTATGGATGCGGTTATTCAGACAGGTAGTGGCAAAGACAATTCCATTTACCATGTGACTCTTGCTTCTAGTGTGGATGCTTTAACCTATGCAGGCATGCAGCTGGAAATTGCAAAAGCACCGGTTGCCAGCATTACAGAGCTTGCCGGGGATCATGCCACAATCAAGTATTCCTTCAAGGCTATTTGCAAGGAGAACGATGGCGTGCATACCTACTCCATTGATGAGTACTTCCAGTTGAAGTATGAGGAGAGTAAAGCGGCGGTTACCATGACGGCATATACCCGTGATATGGAAGAGGATTTCCGCCTTACCAATATTGATTCTAACAATCGCAGCATTCTGCTGGGAGTAACAGATCCAGACCAGGTGAACTGGATTGAAAACGAAAAGGGCTATGCAGTTGCCTTTGTGGTGGATGATTCTGTATGGTTCTACAATTCCCGTAGTGAATACATTTCTTCGGTCTTTGGTTCCAATGCAGTAGAAGCAGCAAATGCCACACATTCCTTCACGAGCTCTGGTATTCGCCTATTAAAGCTGGATGAGGAGACGCTTACCTTTGCCGTATTTGGACGTGTACAGGAAGGCGAAAGAGAAGGACAGAACGGTATTGCCCTTTATCAGTATCAGATTGATACAGGTGTTTTGCAGGAAGTTGTATTTATCAAAACAGATCTTGAATATGAGGCTCTAAAGTTACAGGTGGGTCGACTCATGTATTACGTGAGTGAGAGACATATGTTCTACACTCTTCTGGGTGACAGCCTGCTAGAAGTAAATGTAAGAACAGGTGCCAAGAAGGAACTGGTAAAGGATATGCCCGCTGATTTAATTTATGTATCAGAGGACATGACAGCGGTGGCTTTCCCGGACACTTCAGATCTCACAGCAGTGAAGAAAATTCATTTGCTTAATCTGGAGAACAATAAGGAATATGTCATTGAAGATGCAGGAAGAAATTTGAACATCCTTTCCTTCCTGGGAGACAATCTTCTTTACGGTTCTGCAGATGCGGAAAGAGTATCCAAGAGAGCAGATGGTACACCGAACTTCTATTATTCTGCATTCACCATTGTGAATAGGGATAATAGTCAGGTAAAGAAATATGAAAAGTCTGGTTTCTATATTTCAGACTACTCCCTGGAGCAGGGCAAGGTATACCTGACTCGCGTAACCACAGATCCAAGCCTGGACATTGCAACAGCCAGTGATGCAAATGTAATCGGCGGATACATGGAGGCAAGTAGCGATTATATGTCCTACCTGCCAGAAGATAAGGCCACAGCAGTGACGGTAACTAGCGAGACTGATGAGGATGGAATTGAAAGAACTTATTTGAAATTCCCGAATACAGTTTATATCAGTGGCTCTCCAGATGAAATTCTGACCAAGGTTCAGCAGAACAGAGCGGAAAGAGTTCTTAACATTGAATCCACGGTTTCCAAGGATGATGTATATCTCTATGATGTACGAGGCGTGCAGGGGCTCTATCGTTCCAAAGGAAGTGCCATTAAGCTGGCGGAAGAGAATCATGGATTTATTACCGATGGCGATGGAAATAAGATTTACGAAGAGAAGACTGTAAAGCCATTCCTTACAGTGGCAGGAACCTTTGCTTATCAGAAGGCGGATACGGTGGATGCATCCTATGATGCCTGCACCTACATGGCTCTTCTTTCCACAGGTAGTGCTGCGGATTATTCATCCGTCCAGAAGTTACACAACTTCGAAGAAGCCTTCCAGGAATATGGAAGCAACGCTCTGGGTCTCAACGTCTCTGGAGCGGACCTGGATACAGCCATTGTCTTCCTTTCTGACGGTGCACCGTTTGTTGCCCGTATCAGTAGTGGCTACGTGCTGGTTGTCAGCTACAATTCTGAATATATTAGATACTATGATCCACTCACCGATTCAGAAGAAAGAATGGTTCGTTCTGCATTTGAAAGAGAATGTATCGGCGCAGGAAATGAATTTTATGTTTGGCAGAAGAAGTGATGAAGTATAAATAAGTATAAAATTGCATAAGTCACAAATGGGATGATAAATACAAATTTATGCAAATAAATGCAAATAAATGCAAATAAATGCAAATATATGCAAATATATGTTCACTTTAGCCCTGTAAATGGACTGTTCGCAAACATAAAAGTATCAAAATTCTGTCAAACGATGGAAATAAAAGTCCCTCAAACCTTTATGTTTT
>OMVA01000003.1 GCA_900314445.1 uncultured Lachnospiraceae bacterium
CTTCCAAAATCATCCTTCATATAAGCAAGTCGCATCCGAATCAATTCATCGATATCATCTCTGCTCGCCTGATCAAAAACCACTGCCATAAACTTACTCCTCAATATCATGCATCCAAATGAATCACATATCGCTTCACCAATCTACGATGATACAGCACCATAAACACCAGTGGTCCCAAAAAACCTATCACAAATGGCACACACGCCACTATACTATCTCCAATCATCATCCCACACAGCCATGCTAGGACTGTACAAACACCGTATATAATCCGCATCCATCCATGTTTTCTATTCCATACCTTAACATCAGATAATTGACTGGCCCTCAGAAGCTTCTCCCCCCGTATAAAAACCAACAGGCTCCTTACTCACCAGCTGACTTATCCCTATACAAATCACAACAAGTGCACATAGCCCACAAACCACACCTGAGAAAATCCAACCTTCCATAGCAACACTTTCTCCAAGAAACTATCTAACAAATGAATCAGTATTCTACTTATCTTCATCCCACTATAAAAATAGAAGCCACAAACAATACTCCATATAGAATATTCAGAATACCTGAAATAATCTGACCAGCAGTAGTCTTCTTTGTTGTACCAAGCAGCCTTGGCCCCTTAGAACAGATATATACTTTATACATTGCCCCTGGTTCATATATCAGAGAAGTCATGTTCCAATACGTAACTTCATACTTCTTGCCATCACGTTCAAAACCAAAACTTTCCCTAATCTCAGTTCTGTCCCTTCAGGTTGAAAAACTGCATCAATCTTTGTATCACAAATTTTACCAAGGAAAAGAACTACAGCTCCACTCAAGTACAATAAAGTTCGCAATTTTAAATTTTTAATTATATTGCGAATCAAAAAGCCATCTTGCTATATCTAATATCCTAATTCCTTCATATTGGCTTTCATCATGTTTTGTTCTCGCTATCAATAATTTTGGATAAGCATCTTTAATACTCAATAAAGGCGTAACTTCTCTATTAAAAGTTTCTTCTCTCGTGATATCATCCGAAACCTGTATGTATGTTTTTTGCCCGTCTTTAATAGCAACAAAATCCACTTCCTTATCATACAGTTTTCCGACGTAGATTTCATAACCTCGTCTAAGTAACTCAATTGCTACTATATTCTCATATAAATGTCCATAGTCAGCATTTTTCGTACCAATTTCTGAAAAGCGAAATGATAAGTCCGCCAGATAGTATTTCTTGTCAGATTCCAAATATCTCTTCCCTTTAATGTCATATCTTTGAATAGGATAGAATAAAAAAGATCGACAATAGCAATTTATATATGAGCCAACAGTTTTATCATTTGTTTTATACGTACCTGATGTAAGTTTAGCAGCAACATTTCTGATAGATGTCTGATTTCCAACATTATCCATTAAGAAATTACCAATCATCAAAAGTAAATCTTCATTTTCTATTTTAAATTTCTGAACAATGTCTCGTGTTATAGTAGTTCTATAAATTCCATTTACGTATTTTCTAGCATCGTCATCTGTCTTGTACAAATATGAGCCAGCCATTCCACCTTGCTTTTCATATGAATCGAAGGCTTTATCAATATCCTCCATTTGATAATATTTCAAATATTCCCTAAAAGAAAACGGAAATAGACTGACCTCATAAGTTCTTCCTCCAAACAAAGTAGCCAAGTCACTAGACAACAAAAAAGCATTTGACCCTGTAAGATAAATATCATACAGTTCTTCTTCATAAATGCTATTAATAACTCTCTCAAACCCATCGCAAAGCTGAACTTCATCTATAAATAAATAATTCTTCTTCACTTCATCATAATTACTTTCAATATAGGAATATAATTCATCAGCATTCAAAAGAGATTCATATTTTTTTAGATTAAGTTTTATCCGTACAACATTTACATTGTCATCTATTGAAATTTTATCTATAAAAGCATCCATCAATTTGGATTTTCCACTTCGTCTCACACCAGTTATTATTTTGATATCTGGAATATCTCTAACCGCTAAAAGTTTATTTAAGTAATGCTCTCTTTCAATCAATTTCATACAAAAGCACCTCCTAAAGAAACAATAACTCATTTCGCATTTTTAATCAATTTTTAAATTTGCGAAACAGTTTTTTATTCTATGCATTTTTATTATCCTGCATCATATTTCAATTATTTTTTTCTTTTTACAATTAAGATTACGTAGTTAACGCAAATCCCCGTTCATTTATGATCAAATCCAGCGCAAATCCCCATTCAATTGCATTTCAAATCAAAGTCATTCCATTTGTTGTCATTTTATAAATGTAACGTGTTTTGTGTTACATTTATAAAATCAGTTCCTAAGGACTATTTTTCAACCGAACATCCTCCAAACAATGAATCAGTAACCAAGGTTTCTAGAGAGGAAGGAATACCGCAGCAAACATTAACCAGATAAAAAATGAGGCTAAAGCTAATGGCACTCCTGCTCCTACAGGTGACAACGCTGATTCTTGGAGCACACGGGATAAATTTTTAATTGTTGTTGAAACAGCAAGTATGAATGAAATAGAACTTGCTGAGTATGCCCGTAAAAAGGGCTTGTATGTAGAGCAAATAAAATCTTGGAAGGATGCTTGTATGAATGCCAATGGTGGTGTTGCAAAAGAAGCAGCCAAGTTAAATCGAGATCTTAAAGATTCGCAAAAGGAAGTTAAGAAACTCGAGAAGGAGCTTCAGCGAAAGGAAAAAGCTCTCGCAGAAGCAGCAGCTCTACTTGTTCTATCAAAAAAGCAAATGCGATTTTTGGGGGGACCCAGAGGAAGAAAAATAAGCGCTTCAGATCGCAGAAAAGTAATTTTGCTTATTGATGAAGCTGTTGATAACGGAGCAAGACTCTCTAAAGCTTGCGAGAGACTTGGTATAACAGAGCGAACCTACTATCGTTGGGTTAAGCTCAATAAAACATTTGATTCTTATGAGGATAGAGTAACTGGGTTAACATCGATAAAGTATTTTTTAATCCTGATAAGGTTGAATCTGGAAACAATGAAACTATTCAGCAGGTATCATAAACAACGTTCATTACTGACCTGGGATGACTCAGGTCAGATGAAATATAGTAACTATCAATTTTTAAGATTTACTGACAACTAGATTGACAAATTTCGGGAAGATTGTATAACCTACTTGATAAAATCCCGAAACTAGGAATAATCGTGCAAAATAAAAATAAAATCCCGAAATCGGGAATTTAATTGACCTCCTACTGTGTACATGTTACACTATATATACAGAAGGAGGTTATTTTATGATTATCAGAAAAGAATATTTAGAACAGCTACGCCAGTGGCAAGATGAGAAAATCATTAAAGTAATCACTGGAATTAGAAGATGTGGAAAATCAACCTTATTAAAGGAATTTCAAGAGCTTCTTATAGAGCAGGGAATATCGGAGGAGCAAATAATCAGTATCAATTTTGAGGACCTGGCTTATGAGGAACTTCAAGATTATAAGAAACTATATAAGTATATTGAGGAAAGAATCATACCAGAAAAGCCGATATATATCTTTTTGGATGAGATTCAAAAAGTTGAGCAGTTTGAAAAAGTAGTCGATAGCCTACATATAAAAGACAATGTAGATGTGTATATAACAGGTTCAACCGCATTCTTGTTATCGGGAGAACTTGCTACGCTTTTATCTGGTCGATATATTGAGATAAATATGTTGCCTCTGTCTTTCCGTGAATATGTAGAAGCAACGGATAATGAGAATTCAGATGAGGAATTTAGAGATTATCTTCAATATGGTGGAATGCCATATAGTGTTACTCTGGGAAAGAATCAAAATCAAATCGATACATATCTCGAAGGAATATATAATACGATTCTTATCAAGGACATAGAAGAACGATCTGTAAGAAAGGAAAGTGATCCCAATAGACGAAAAATCAGCGATGTATCTCTTTTGAAAAATATCGCACGATTTTTGGCTGGCTCTGTTGGC
>OMVA01000009.1 GCA_900314445.1 uncultured Lachnospiraceae bacterium
GATGGGCGATCTGGCTGAGAAGGTGACGAAGGCGCTGCAGGGATCTTCTGATTCCAGTGGCGGTTCGACTACAAAGGGGATTCAGGCATCTGTCCTGAAGGATCTGTCTGAGGCGGATGCGATCAGGAAGGTAGGTGCTTTGTTCACGGCTGATCAGAAGAAAAGCGGCATCCTGGCATCGGTATCGCTGGCTCAGTTTATTCTGGAATCCGGGTATGGAAAGTCGGAGTTGGCTCAGAATGCCAATAATATCTTCGGGATGAAATGCAGCCTGTCCGGAAATACCTGGAGCGGATCCAGCTGGGACGGCAAGAGCAAGTACACGAAGAAGACGCAGGAACAGCACACAGATGGAAGCTATGAGACGATCACGGCAGATTTCCGTAAGTATCCCTGCATAGAGGATTCTATTGCTGACCATTCCGCTTATCTGCTTGGAGCGAAGAACGACAGCAAACTGAGATATGACGGGCTGAAGGGATGCACGGATTATAAGAAGGCTGTGCAGATCATCAAGGATGGCGGGTATGCTACAAGCCTGACCTATGTGGAGAAGCTTTGCTCCATCATCGAGAAGTGGAAGCTGACGGACTATGATGTGAAGGATTTCGGCAGTGGTTCTGGTGAAGTGATCCGCTGGTACCGCGTCAGGAAGACCTGGGCGGACAGCAAGACGCAGAAGGGCGCTTATAAGATTTTGGACAATGCGAAGAAGTGCGCGGATCAGAATCCGGGATACAAGGTGTTCGATGCGGATGGCAAGGTGGTCTATGAGCCGAAGACGGAAGAAGCGGTGAAGGTGCCGTTTCTGGTGAAGGTCAGTATCTCTGATTTGAATATCAGGCGCGGACCTGGCACTGATTACGGCAGGGTGCAGTTCTGCCCGGTCGGGGTGTATACCATTGTGGAAGTGAAGTCCGGTACAGGATCTTCAGCCGGTTGGGGAAGGCTGAAGAGCGGGATCGGATGGATTTCGTTGGATTTCGTCCGCAGGATTTAAAGAAAACGGTCAGTGGAGAGTATTCTCTGCTGACCGTCTTTTTTTTATTGGCTGAGAACTGCTTGAAGCGAGTCTGGATCAAGAATTTCAATGGTGTGTGTTTCATAACGAATAATTCCCTGAGTTTCCAGACGTTTTAATTCCCTATGAAGCGATGGCCTTGAAACATTCATCATCATAGACCATTTCGTGATGGATTCCGGTATTTGAATGCGATCAGAATTGGTTTTTCTTCTTTGCAGGAGCATGTAAAAGGCTGCCTTCTGGGCTATTCCGCTATAAGAGAGCAATTCCAGCCGCTGCTGCAGCATGTATGTTGCGGAAGCGATTTCAGTTGTGAAGTTTTCCAGGATGTGCACATCCTTTTGCATCAGGTTAAGAAGGTCTGCACGCCGGAACATCATAACGGTGGTCGGCTCTATTGCCATCACATCACAAGGGTATCTGTGACTGGATGCGAATACGGCTGCCGGACCGATCATTTCGCCTGGAGTACGGATTGAAACATTTACCTGGCTGCCATTTGGAAAAGGTTTTTGTGCTTCAGCACGTCCTTCCAGTATGATTCCAATCCGGTCTGCCTCTTCCATCAGATGGAAAATGATCTCGTCTTTATCATAGCATTGAATATGGTGGGGAACGGATTCCAGAAATTCACGAAGGCTCTTTGAAGGAATTCCGCGAAAAAGGGTGCTTCGTTCCAGAACAGTATAATCCATTTTGGTTCTCCTTTGCTTGATCAGATAACTATATTATACACGAAAAAAGTTTGAACGGTGTATCTGTAGATACAGAATTTTCGAAAAACTATGTGTATACTAAAGCCAGAACAGACAAGGAGGGATTCTAAATGATCCGAAAGATCATACATATTGATGAAGAAAAATGTAATGGCTGCGGTTTATGCGCAAGCGCGTGTCATGAAGGAGCTATAGATATTATAGACGGCAAGGCGAAACTGGTTCGAGAGAATTTCTGTGATGGCTTTGGAGACTGTCTTCCAAACTGTCCTACCGGAGCTATTACTTTTGAAGAGAGGGAAGCACCGGCGTATGACGAAGCGGCTGTGAAAGAAAGCCAGAGAAAGAAAATGGAGGAAAAGGTAATGGCGGAGAGAGAAGCACAGATGAGAGCGGAGATGGAGCAGCATGCTGCGCATGCAGGAGGCTGCCCGGGATCAAGGTTTATGCAGTTCGATCATAATGAAGAACATCAGGAGGAGCAGGCACTGGCTGCCAATGTGAAACCGGTATCGAGACTTATGCAGTGGCCTTGCCAAATCAAACTTCTTCCTGCACAGGCACCGTTTTACGATGGCGCAAAGCTCCTGATCGCCGCAGACTGTACAGCTTACGCATATGCCAATATGCATGAGGATTTCATGAAGGGGAAGATCACTTTGATCGGATGTCCAAAGCTGGACGATATAGATTATTCCGAGAAGCTGACGGAGATCATAGCAAATAATGATATTAAGAGTGTAACCATTGTCCGCATGGAGGTTCCATGCTGCGGTGGCCTGCAGAGAGCGGCGGAAACAGCACTTAAAAACAGCGGCAAGTTCATTCCCTGGCAGGTGGTTACGATCTCAAGGGATGGAAGAATTTTAGACTGACAAATAGAGAGGGGTAATTAAGATGGCATTTCAGGATTGGAAGACAGAAGAATTTAAGAAGGTTGATGTTCGTGGCATTCAGGGCAATTTCTTCCCCGGACTTAAGAAGCAGGCGATGGGATTACCGGTTGGCGCCGGAATGGAAGTGATCCAGAGCTTTGACCCGATTCCCCTGTATGAGGTGATGGAGGGCCTTGGATTTGAGCACCACACAGAGCAGAAGGGTGACGCGGAGTTCCATGCATATTTCTATCGCAAAGAAATGAAACAGGAATAGAAGGATATTCCGATGCGTCCTGCCGCACTCACTAACATGCCGCTGATTGATGAAGGACTTGGCAAGGTGGCAGTGGAGTTCTGGAATCTTACCTGGAACGATGAAAAACGCCATCTGCCGTATGAAATGCGTCTGCTCTTATCCCTTACGAATGCAGTCGGTGCCGGCAGAATGCGTCAGGGGACCAGAGAACTTGTGAAGGCATATATTCACGGTCTTGACAGCGCGGCTCTGGACGATGTGTTTGAGCTTCTGGCATGGAATCAGGGCATCGGATATTTCAGCTCTGAGATAGGCCCTTCGACGCTTTTCCAGGCATATAAGACAATCAAAAACATGGAAAAACAGGGCAAAGAACGTGGTGAGATCTGCGAGCTGCTTAAAGAAAAGTTCGGCGAAAAGAATCCGGATGTCAAAGTGCAGTAAGGAGGACAGTCATGAATATCACAAAGGAAACAAAATTAAAGGAGCTGTTGACAGAGTATCCTTGGCTGAAGGATGAAATCGTCAAGGTAAACGATAAATTCAGAATGCTGAATACACCAATGGGAAAGATCATGCTTGGGAAGGCGGATATTGCAGAAATGAGCAAGAAATCAGGGATGGATGCAGATACCATTATATCCAAACTGACCGAGCTGATCAGGAACCATTGATGCTTGAAGAGAAGGTGTGATATGCGGGAAAAAGTTGGAGCGGTTTTTTCAATCGCAAAAGAAAATGCTCCGGTACCCGGATGTACTGTATCGAAGGAAATCAGCGAAGGAGAGAATTATATATCTGTGTTTTCTTTGGCAAAAGATACGGATATCAGTGCTGAGATCTATCCTTATCATAAGCTGCTGATCATCTCAGATGGAGGTCTGACAGTATATCGGACAGACGGAGATAAGAAGCTGCTTTCAGCCGGAGAATCCATCGTAACAGAGACAGACATTCCGGTCGGAATGAGAACCGATACCGGTGCAGTATATACAGAAATAGCAATCAGGAGGGAAGATATCATGAATGATGCGGTAAAGGCAGGAGAGGTTTTTAAACTGGTAGAGCTTGTTCCTTATCAGGAGGGAAAGATCGTCAATATGGATGTCGTACATAACGATAAGATGAAGTTCGTTGTTATGGCATTTGATGAAGGCACAGGACTTTCGGAGCATGCGGCTCCAGGGGAAGCGCTGATCTTCGCACTGGATGGTGAGGCTGTGATCGGTTATGAAGGGGAGGCTCATCCAATCAAAGCCGGTGAGAACTTCCATTTTGCAAAAGGCGGGATGCACTCAGTGAAAGCGGAGAAGAAATTCAAGATGGCGCTTTTATTAACTCTGGAATGATTAAGGAGGGAAGGTAAAATAAAGATTAAGTCCGAAATAAATACAGCTGATGGAGATTTTGATTCTCTGTCAGCTGTTTTTCTTTTATATAGGAGTATAAGATATCGGATTTTCTTTGACTGGGATATGGAAGGATGAGCCGCATCCGGCGAAGAAAATCCGGTTTAATTTTGCTCAAAAATCGGAATAAATGCTCTCCAGGGAACTTTAGGGAGTAGGAAAAAACTACTCTTGGAGGTGCCCGAT
>OMVA01000059.1 GCA_900314445.1 uncultured Lachnospiraceae bacterium
GGGCTCCCGATTTATTTCTGTGCTCAGATGCATTTATGCAGCTGAGGCTATTTAGCGAATGATCATCATTGAGATGGAGCGAAGCGGAATCGAGATGTGTATTATAAACTTTCCCTCTATTCAGTTATTCTTCCCCATAGCATGCAACAAAAAAGTCAGAGTGAAAAATTCACTCTGACTTTTTTATTCAGCAGGAGTCTGTAGTACTTCCTACTTACATAGATTTATTCTGCAAGAGCCTGCAACTCTTCCCACTTTTCATATAATCCTTCCAGTTCCGCATTCAGTTCTTCCTGCTCTTTGGCAAGTTTTGCCAGGAGAGCCACATTAGTTCCGTTCTCTGGAAGAGACATTTCTTCGTCAATTTCATTGATACGCGTTTCGTCAGCATCAATCTTTTTTTCAACTCGTTTAATCTCATTTTCACGCTTACGCTGGGCAGCATAGGATTCCTTAGAAGCCTGGTATTCTTCTTTACCAGATTTTTTTGTTTCGGATGCATATGCTTCAGTGGATACGACGGTGAATCCAGCCTTGGTGGTGGACTGATTGGTATCTGCATTTTCATTATTTCCGTTCTGTAACTGATAGAGCTGTTCCTTATGCTCTTCATAGAAATCATAATTGCCCTTGTAGACAGTCAGAACTTTATTGCGAAGTTCGATGATACGAGTGGCAGTCTGGTTGATAAAGTATCTGTCATGGCTGACCATAAGGATAGTACCTTCGTAGGAACGAATGGCATCCTCCAGGATTTCCTTGGAAGGAATATCCAGATGGTTGGTAGGCTCATCCAGAATCAGGAAATTGGCAGGGGAGAGCATAAGCTTAGCCAAGGACAGACGCCCCTTTTCACCACCTGATAAATCACCAATCTTCTTGAACACATCTTCCCCAGTGAAGAGGAAGGCAGCCAGTACATTTCTGATCTTTGTATTATTCATATCCGGATAAGAATCGGACATTTCATCAAAAATGGATTTGTTTGGATCCAGATCCTGATGTTCCTGGTCAAAGTAACCAATCTGAACGTGACTACCGATGGTAACTGTTCCCTCATCCCGGGCCATCATACGATTCAGAATCTTTAAAATGGTTGTTTTACCGGTACCATTACCACCAATCAGAGCAACGTGCTCACCACGCTTAATATCCATAGCGATATCACGGAAGAGAACATTGTCGCCAAATGATTTTGTCATATGTTCAACAGTCAGAACATCCTCACCTGATTCCTGTGAAGGAGTAAGGCGAAGCCGCATTTCTGCGTTAACTTCTGTAGGCTTTTCCATAACTTCAATCTTATCCAGTCTTTTCTCACGGCTTTCAGCACGCTTGATAGACTTCTCACGATTGAACTGCTTTAACTTTGCGATAACAGCTTCTTCATGTTTAATTTCATCCTGCTGCTTCATATAGGCTTTGATTCGAGCCGTTCGTATCTTGGCACGTTCTTCTCTATAGAAAGAGTAAGAACCATGGAAGACAGAAGAGTTACCAGCATCAATCTCCACAATCTGGGTAGCCACATGATCAATGAAATAACGATCATGGCTGACAACAATCACTGCACCTGGATAGGAAGACAAAAATCCCTGAAGCCATTCAATGGATGGCATGTCCAGATGGTTGGTGGGTTCATCCAAAAGAATTAAGTCAGGGTGCTGAAGCAGAATCTGACCCAAAGCAATACGCATCTTCTGACCACCGGATAAAGAATTAACATGACGGTCATAGTCAGCAGTAGAAAATCCCAGACCCTTCAGAACACCGGTGATTTCACTTTCGTAGGCATAACCATTTTCACGGTCATACTTGGTCTGGAGACGGTTATAGGATTCGAGAATGGACTCCAGTTGGTCCCCCTCAGCGTGCTGCATAAGACCTTCCAGGGAACGAATCTTTTCCTGCATCTCAATGATATACTTCTTTGCTTCCTGCATGGCTTCCATAACCGTACAATCAAAAGAAATATCCTGATGCTGGGAGAGATATCCAAGGCGAATATCTTTGGCAAGAACCACCTTACCCTCATCCGCTTCTTCCTGACCCAGAATGATTTTCAAAAGAGTAGATTTACCTGCACCATTGATACCAACAATGGCACATTTTTCTTTATCTTCAATATGGAAATTGACATTTCGAAGTACCGTTTTATCTGCAAAGGACTTTGAAATATTTTGACATGCAAGAATCATATAAACTCCATTATTCATCAGGCAAATGAACTGCCCATAAATTTCTCTTATTTCTTAATTTATACTACTGTAAAATCCACGTCAAATTCATTTGCCATGGGATTTTAATCTTGTCGATTCTACCAAATCACAACATATAATTCAAACTGTCTAACAATATCGACAAAATATTTAGTATAAAATGCAAATTCTTGGTCGAAATAAACAAATTGCTCACTTAAAATGTTATACACACAGATAAATTTGTCATGGAAGGAGATCATTATGGGATTTAGTAATGATTTTATTTGGGGCGCTGCATCAGCTTCCTATCAGGTTGAAGGTGCATCGAAAGAACATGGTAAAGGTCTGAATATTTGGGACGTTACTTCGACTGTACCTGGTCGAGTAGCATACGATGAGAATGGTGATGTATCTACAGATCATTATCATCGTTTTAGGGAAGACGTGAAATTGTTTAAGGAGATGGGACTGAAAGCTTACCGCTTTTCCATTGCATGGGCTCGTGTTTTGCCAGAGGGGACTGGCGAAGTGAACGAGGAAGGCCTGCAGTTCTACAGTGATTTGGTAGATGCTCTCTTGGAAGAGGGGATTGAGCCAATTATTACACTCTTTCATTGGGATTTGCCTTATAGCATCTATTTAAAAGGTGGCTATGGTAATCCTGATTTTCCATCCTGGTTTGCATATTTCACAAAGATTGTGGTGGATAGACTTTCTGATCGAGTTAAATACTGGATCACCATCAATGAACCACAGTGTATTTTTGGAAATGGTTATATTAATGGTACGCATGCACCTTTTCTTCAGGTGGATGATCGTACTGTTCTTATCATGGTTCACAATCTGCTGAAGGCGCATGGTAGAGCTGTGCAGACAATCCGTGCATTTGCAAAGACCAAGCCATTGATTGGTATTGCACCAATGGGACCAGTTGTTCTGCCAGAAAATGATAGTCCGGAAGCAATTGCGGAAGCTGAGTACAAAACATTTGCATTACCAGAGGATAGAAGATGGCGACTTTACAATATCGCTCTGTTTTCAGATCCAATGATTCTGGGACGTTATCCAGATGATTATGAAAGTGTCTATGGGGATGCAGCTGTGAACTACACCCAGGAAGATATGGAACTGATTAATCAGCCTTTGGATTTTTATGGGGACAATGTATATTTTACAGCCCCTGCTGGTATGAATGGTTCTTATCCAGTAGACCGTTTTCAGGGTGCTTCCCATTCCGATATGGATTGGCGCATTAATGAAGATTCCATCTACTGGTCAGCAAGATTTATGTATGATCGCTATCGCCTGCCACTTATGATTACAGAAAATGGAGTGGCGGTTCCTGATTGTGAGTTTATGGATGGTAAGGTACATGATCCCCTTCGTATCGATTATATGCATCGCTATATTAAGAGACTCAGGGATGCAGCGGATGATGGCGTTCCTGTAATAGGTTATCTCTACTGGTCTGCTATGGATAACTATGAATGGGCATTGGGTTATGATAAACGCTTTGGCCTGATTTATGTAAATTATCAAACACTTCAGAGAACAATTAAGGATTCTGCATATTGGTACAGGCAGGTAATTGAAAGTAATGGAGAAAACCTGTAAGTGCCTAAAAATGGAGCTTAATAGATTGAAAAGGCATATGTTTTATGTTAATCTTATATCTCGGTGGGAGCGGTCCTGCCGAGATTTTCTTTTTATGAAATTGTCTAGGAAAAATTTATATATGGACAGTTCATTTGCAAGAAGAAAGAATGAAGAACACAAATAAAATAGACTGAGGGAAAATTATGAAGTGTCCATTTTGTGGAGAAGAAAATACAAGAGTAATTGATACAAGATCAGCAGAAGATGACAGATGCATTCGTCGTAGAAGACAGTGTGATGCCTGTGGTAAGCGATTCACAACCTATGAAAAGGTTGAATCTATTCCAATTATGGTAGTTAAGAAGGACAGAACTCGTGAGCCTTATGATCGTGCCAAGATTGAACAGGGTATCATTCGTTCCTGCAATAAGCGCCCAGTTTCTATGGATAAGATTATTGCAACTGTGGATGCCATTGATGCGGTCATTGAAGGAATGGGACAGCGTGAAATTGAAAGTGCCAAGATTGGTGAGCTGGTAATGGATCATATTAAGACACTGGATGGCGTAGCTTATGTTCGTTTCGCATCTGTTTACCGTGAATTCAAGGATGTAAACACATTTATGGACGAATTAAAAAAGGTTCTGAAATAAGGTTCTAAAGTATGTCAAAAATTTTTCATGCGACAAAGAGTGGTAACTCGGAAATCGTAATTAAAAAATCAATATTTATAGGACATGTTGAGGCGGTCACCAGTAAAGAAGAGACCGCCTTATTTTTGCGTGAGGAGAGAAAGAAATACTTCGACGCCAAACATATTTGCTATGCCTATCTGATTGAAAATGGGGAACAGAAATTCTCTGACGATGGGGAGCCAGGTGGTACGGCAGGACGCCCAATGATGGATGTAATCACTGGCAAGGAAGCGACAAATGTACTTGTCATGGTTACCAGATATTTTGGAGGAGTGCTGCTGGGCACTGGTGGACTTGTGAGAGCCTATACGGAAGCAGCTAAGCTTGCTTTAGAAGATGCAGGCTTAAAGGAAGTATGTCTTCAGTCCAGACTTTTTATTCAGGTGCCATATGCGGATTGGGGAACCATACAGTATATTCTGCAGCAGGCAGAAGTGGAATCCATGAAGGAAGAGTATGGAGCGGATGTATGCACAGAAATTCGTCTTCCAGTAGAAAAAGAAAAAGCTCTGGCAGACGCCATTCGTGAGAAGACGGCAGCCAGAGTTATGGTTGAAAAAATTGGGGAAGAAATCGCCTGATTTAATCCCAGAAATTATCTTCTTCGATTACCTGAAATTCCAGATAATCAAAATCGATGGATTCAATAAAGGAATCCTTGTTAAATCTGGTTTTGGAAACCTTTAAAAATTCTTTTTTATTCTGATCCAGCCAGATAGGTACGGCCAGATTGAATTGATAACAAATCTCATCTAATGCTTTGTATACCTTATGAGTACGGGACATGTCTTTGTCGCTGATTTCCACTACGGTGTCCTGCAAAAGGTGATTGTTTTGTATGATTTTACCCCAAACGCGAAACATTTGTGTCTCCTTTAATTTGTAAATTCAATAAAACAAAACAAGTATAACACAGAAATATCACAAATAACTGTTAAATTGGTTTTCATAAAAGGAATACAAATTGAGAGGAGTGCTTCATATGGAAGAATATCAAGGAAAGTTTCATGAAACAGAAGGTAGATATGATTCATCCAGCATCAATCCAAGTTCTAAGGTTGAGCGTGTGAATGAACCTTCTTACTCCGCCGGTCCAAGAGGCGAGGGTACTTCCAGCCGAGGCCAGGCACAAACTACTGGCAACCAATTTACAGGTACTGGATTTACGAATCCAGCTTATCAGAATCCTGCTTATTCTAGTCAGAGTAACCCTTCTGGAAAATATTACTATTCAAATCAGCAGAGTCAGCCTAACTATGGTCAGACAAATCCGAATTCTGCATCCAGCAATATGTACATGAATCAGGCACCAAAGCAAAGGACGCCAAAGACACCGAAAAAGGGTGGATTTGGAAAAACTGCTTTAAAGACAGTTGCCGTGGCTTTGATTTTTGGTCTGGTTGGTGGAACTGCTTTTGAGGGTGTCCATTTAGGTGCATCCAGACTCACAGCTTCCACAACAGAAAGTGCTACCGTGGCAACGGTTGCTGAGAAATCAGATAACGTAAAGACTGCAAGTGGCAGTTCGGATTCAAGTTCTTCATCAACACTGGATTATGATGTTTCTGATATTGTTAAGTCTGCTGAGCCTTCTATTGTATCCATTACTACCAAGGTCACAACGAATTATCAGTACTTCTTCCAGAACTACGAACAGGAATCTACTGGTGCAGGTTCTGGTATTATCATTGGAAAGACAGATGATGTCTTATATATTGCCACAAACTACCATGTAGTTTCTGGGGCAAAGGAAATTAATGTTGGCTTTAATGATGGTGAAATGGTTACAGCATCTACACTGGGCTATGATGAAGATCGTGATATTGCTGTTGTAGCTGTTGATTTCTCTGACATGAAAGCATCTACAACAGATGCCATTTCCATTGCGGCTATTGGTGATTCCGATGCCCTTCAGGTTGGTGAACCTGCAGTTGCCATTGGTAATGCACTTGGTTATGGACAGTCAGTAACAGTTGGTTATATCTCAGCTTTAAATCGTAGTATTGAAGGCAGTGAGGGCACATTCATTCAGACAGACGCTGCCATTAATCCTGGTAACTCTGGTGGTGCACTGATTAACTCTAAGGGTGAGGTAATTGGTATCAACTCCATTAAGTATGCAGATACACAGGTTGAAGGAATGGGATTCTCAATTCCTATCAATACAGCCATGAAGATTATTGATAATATCATTTCTGGTAAGCAGCAGGATGGTTCTCTTTATCTTGGTATTAGTGGTGCCAGCATTAGTAAGGACTATGCACAGATTTATGGATTCCCAGAAGGTGTATACGTGAAAGATGTAACCAAGGGTTCACCAGCAGAAAAGGCTGGACTCCATACAGGTGATATTATTGTATCCTTTGATGGTACAGACACACTGACAGTAGAAGAGTTGCAGAATGCCATTGCTGATAAGAATGCAGGTGATCAGGTAACCCTGGGTGTTTATAGAGCAGATGCCATGGGTAACTATGCACAGGAAAAAATCAAAGTAACTCTGGAAAATAAAGCAAATGCCATTACTTCTGACCAGGACAAGTCAGAGGGTCAGGATGAAGGCAATGCTTCCGGTGAGAATTCATCCAATGACAATTCATCTAATGAGAATTCTGCAGAAGATAATTCTGATGATTAATTAATAGTTTCAGAAATGTAATATTTGTATAATATTTATAGCCAAATGCTGTGCAATATACGCCATGTATTGTAAAATATGTGGCGTATATTAAATTTTGTTTTAAGGAAGAAAGTTATGTATAAGTTAATCGCAAAAGACGGTTCAGCAAAGAGAGCGGATTTTGATACACCACATGGTGTTATTCATACTCCTTGTTTCATGAACGTTGGTACAGCAGCTGCCATTAAGGGAGCGGTATCTGCAGAAGATCTGGAAAGAATTGATACCCAGGTATTACTCTGCAACACATATCATTTGCATGTAAGACCTGGTGATGACGTAATTTACAACATGGGTGGTCTTCACCGTTTTACTACATGGAATAAGCCAATTCTTACAGATTCCGGTGGATTCCAGGTTTACTCCCTTTCTAAGATGAGAAATATCAAAGAAGAAGGAGTTACTTTCCATTCTCACATTGATGGACGTAAGCTCTTTATGGGACCTGAAGAGTCTATGCAGATTCAGTCACATCTTGGATCTACTATTGCGATGGCCTTTGATGAGTGTCCTCCATCAAAAGCGGATGATCGCTATATTAGAAATTCAGTTGCTCGTACAGAAAGATGGCTGGAACGTTGTAAGAAGGAAATGGATCGACTCAATTCCCTTCCATCCACGATCAACCAGCAGCAGATGCTCTTTGGTATCAATCAGGGTGGTGTTGTAGATGATATCCGTATTGATAATGCCAAGAGAATCAGTGAACTGGATTTACCTGGTTATGCCGTTGGTGGTCTGGCCGTTGGTGAGAGTGCAGAAGAGATGTATCACATCCTGGATGTAACAGTACCTCATCTTCCGGAAGACAAGCCAACTTATCTTATGGGCGTAGGAACACCAGCAAACATTTTGGAAGCTGTAGATCGTGGTGTAGATTTCTTCGATTGTGTATATCCATCCCGTAACGGTAGACATGGTCATTGCTATACAAATCATGGAAAATTAAATTTGATGAATGCAAGGTTTGCACTGGATGACAGACCAATTGAAGAAGGCTGTCAGTGCCCTACTTGTCAGCGTTATTCACGCTCCTATGTGCACCACCTTTTAAAGCGTGGAGAAATGCTGGGCATGCGCTTCTCGGTCTTGCATAATTTATACTTTTATAATAAGATGTTACAGGAAATTCGCGAGGCCATTGAAAAGCACGAATATCAGGCCTATAAGAAAGAAAAACTGGCCAAAGTTTCAGGTCAGATTTAGGGTAAAATTTGCCCTTGCTTTTAACGAATTTTAGATAGCTATATCAAATGTTTAAGGAGAACAAAATGGATTATTTAACACTGTTAACAAAAACTGGTAGCAATGGCACAACAGTTATTATCTTTTACGTAGTAATTCTTGTCGCTTTCTTCTACTTCATGATTATTCGTCCTCAGAAGAAGCAGAATGCTCAGCAGGAAGAACTGATGAAGGGCATTAAGCCAGGCGATTCTATCATGACAACAAGTGGTTTCTACGGCGTTGTAATCGACGTTACTGATGATGAAACAGTAATCGTTGAATTCGGTAACAACAAGAACTGCAGAATCCCAATGCACAAGAAGGCAATTGCTGAGGTTGAAAGCCCAGCTGATGCAGTGGTTACAAATGACGCTGAAGAAGAGAAAGTTGAAGAGACAACAAAGAAGAAGGGGCTTTTTGGTAAAGCAAAGAAGGATGATCAGTAATGAGATTTTCAAAGATTAGAGTAGCAGCTCTTTTAACAGGCCTGGTACTTGTATCTTCTCTTGCAGGTTGTAAGGGAAATCAGGAGGCGTCTACACAATATGCATCGCCTTCATTTGATAATCAGACAACAGAAATTCCTACGATGACAGACGCAAGTACTACAGATGCCAGTCTGACAGATGCCATTGCAGAAGCAGCATCCGCAAATGATGCAGCAAGTGCAGGGGATGCAGACCAGCTTCCAGCATCCCTTTCTGATGCACTTCCAATGGGTACTTATAGTGATGACCATCGTACTTATTACAATCCACTTGGAAACTTTAAGCTTTCCATGGCAGAGGATTGGAAGTTAATGGATGCAGATTCCGTAGCATCCACAACAGACGCAAGTGTGGATGAAATCAGTAACCTTTGGTCTGGTTTAAAACAGCCTAAGGATTTTGAAACATCCTTCTGCGCCATCGCAAATCGTCAGTCTACAGGTTCCAATATTATTATTTCTTATCTTAGTCCTTCCGCATATTTAATGCCGGATTTGACAGCAGAAAAGTATTTGGGAATGTCTGTAAGCAGATATGAAAATGCATCGGTGGGAACGGTTAAGTTCCTGGGACAGGATTATTACTTCCTGGATATTCCAAAGAATGATTCATCCGTTGGTAGAAGAGTGCAGCTTGCCTCTGATCACGATGGCCTGATTCTCATTGTTACAATGACACTTCAGGAAGATGAAGAATTAACAGATGCATTCAAATTATTTGATAAGATTTGGTAAATGAAAAATAGAAGTCTGAGTTAGATGAGTCTGGCTCAGACTTTTACTTTGTTTATAGACATATTAAAAATTTGGCATAAAAATTGGAGAAAGTCGTCGGATTGGTTGACCAAGTTGTTATGAAATAGTAAGATTAATATGTTTTGGTACAATTGATTTTCGAGGAAGAATCCATATAAGATTTGGATTGGTTTTGTCACCGCAAATGCTTGCATTTGCAGAATTAGGTGTGGAGAATTTGAAGAATAAAGGAAGAGTATTAAAGAATATTGATATTGGTATGCTGGGTGCAGCTTTACTTGTTATTGCACAGTGGCTTCTCCTTTCCTTTGGTGTAGGAAATCAGAAAAATGGTATTATCGAAAGCAACTGGGTTAAGATGCCGATGAGCAGATTTGAGGCAGGCATCATAGTTACAGCCATCGGTGTTCCACTTTACTATATCGGCATTAAAGAAGTAATTAAATCCATTCGCGTTGTCAGAAGAAAAAGACAAATTATGGATTTAAGATTCGCTAAGATTTTTGAGTGTTCAGCTTATGCAAGTGTTATTGGTTTCTTATTCCTGCACACAGTGTTTGTAGTATTGCCAATCACTTATAAGCTTTTATACGAAACAACATTAATGGGCGCAGATATTTTTACGGTTGTTGAATCAATCTACTATTATCTGGCAGTTCCATTCTGGATTTATCTGATTATTTCGGTAGCAGGTATGTCCATATCATGGCTCTATTTTATGTGGACCAAGAGACTTCGTTGTTCTGTTCTGGGGTACATTTGTAACCCATTATTTACATGTCTCCTTGGTTTCTTACTGAGCCTCATTAAGGTGCCAATTATTACAGATTTTGTTGCAGCGTCTGCAGCACTGGGATTGGTATTCATGTTTGCAGCTTCTATCAGTCATGTGGTTATGCTTCCTGATGACAGGGAACTTGCCAAAAGACGTGCCAGAAGGGCAGCAAGAAGATAAAGAATTATGTGCGCTTTTGCACAGGAAGAAAATACAGGGGAATTGTACAAAGTACATAGACCTAGTTTGAGAGGATAAACAATTGGATTTTTTCACATTTGTAGCAACAGATATCAAGGTTAATAAGACAACAGTAAGATATTCAGGTGTATATATGGGAACGCTTCCATTAAAGGGTGACAGTGTTGAGTTACTTGGCATTGACAACGATTCTCATATGGTTAAGGTTACATCTGTAAAGGATAATGTGGATTCTATTCCTCATTCCAGAGGAGAGCAGACTGCAGAGATGAGTGTATCTCTTGTTAGTGGCGTAGATCCAAGTGAATTCGATGTACTCATAGTTCCTGTTGAAGAAAGTAAGGAAAAGACAGAAGAAGAGAAGGCTGAGAAGTTAGAAAAGACAGATAAGGTTAAGTTGGATAACAGAAGACTGGAGTCTTTAATCTGGAAGTATCTTTCTGATCGTGATGTAAATACTTTAGGTGCCATTTCTCAGTATCTTACTTTTACAGGTATTTTCTATATTCCTGCTAAGCCAAGTAAGCATGAAGGAAAGTATAACTTCCCTACTGTTCAGAATGGAAGATTCCGTTACTATCCAATCTTCACAAACATGACAGAATTCTCAAAAAGAAATATTTTACAGGATGCAGTAGCAGCACCTGTTACTTTCAATGATCTTGTTAAGATTCTTCATAGAGATGTTTATGGACATGGTATTAAGATCAATCCATGGACAGTAGATTTAACATTCAATCGTCAGGATCTTGGTAAGTTAAAGAAGATGAAAGAAATGCTGCTGGCGGAAGCAGATGAAGAAGATGAAGAGGATTCTTCTGAAGAATAATTGCTATTCTTCTGGAGACAACCTCCATTATTAGAAGATTATAGATTCGCATAGTGGAATTGTATGCATCATTACATGGGCAGGCTTTTGAGCTTGCCTATTTTTATTTCTTTGCATTTATATCAAGATGGCAAAAGAAAAGAGACGTAGAAATTTTTCTACGCCTCATACTATTTTTCTATCTTCGGCAAATGCATTTGCCAGAAGGAGTTAACTAGTTTTTCTTTGTTGTATTCTGTGCTACCCAGTCAACAGCCTTGATAGCTGCACGACGAATCTTACCAGAAGATGTCTTTGGTAATTTATCACAGAACTCGATGTACTTAGGACGCTTGTAAGAAGCAATGTTTGCTTTCAGGAACTGCATCATTTCCTTCTTAAGGTCTTCTGTACCTTCCACGCCGTCTACAAGAACAACGGATGCCTTGATAGCCTGTCCACGAATCTTATCCGGAACAGAAGTAACAGCACATTCCAGAACATATGGAATCTTCATGATTTCGTTTTCAATTTCGAAAGGTCCGATACGGTAACCAGCAGACTTGATGATATCGTCTACACGACCAACATACCAAAGGAATCCATCCTTATCCATGAATGCTGTATCACCTGTGTGATAGTAGCCATCATGCCAGCTTTCGTTTGTCTTTTCTTCATCACGGTAGTAACCAAGGTAAAGTCCGCAAGGAACCTTCTCTGTCTTGATGGCAATTTCACCAGTTTCACCAGGATCAGCATCTGTGCCATCTGGGCGAAGGATGTGAATGTCATACTGTGCAGTAGGTGTACCCATGGAACCTGGATGAGGTTCTGTACCCTTCAGGTTACCAATAATCAAAGTAGTTTCTGTCTGACCGAAACCTTCCATAATCTTTAAGCCGGTAGCTTTCTTGAACTTGTTATAGATTTCAGGGTTCAGAGCTTCACCAGCCGTTGTTACATTTTCAAGACTTGAAAGATCATACTTATCAAGATTTGCGTGAACCAGCATACGGTAAACAGTAGGAGGTGCGCAGAATGTTGTTATCTTATACTTAGTAATATAGTTCAGAATTTCCTTAGCGAAGAATTCATTATAATCATAAGTGAAGATTGTAGCTTCGCAGAGCCACTGACCATACATCTTACCCCAAAGTGCTTTACCCCAACCTGTATCAGAGATTGCCAGATGAACGCCATCTGGATTTACCTGATGCCAGTACTTAGCTGTTACATAGTGGCCAAGAGGGTAGAGGTAGGAATGAGTTGCCATCTTTGGATAAGAAGTTGTACCCGATGTGAAGAACATAAGCATTCTGTCATTTCCGCCTGCACACTCCTTTGGACGTGGATAGTGCTGAGAGAAGTAACGAATGTCTCTGTTGTATGACTGCCAACCTGGACGGCTTCCACCAACAAGTACCTTAGTCTTAAGACCTTCATAACTCTTTTCAGCCTTGTTGATTTCCTTAGCGATATCGCCATCTGCTGAAGCAATAACTGCTGTAATGGAAGCAGACTTGAAACGATATTCGTAATCCTTCTTAGTTAAAAGGTAAGAAGCAGGGATTGCAACAGCACCAATTTTGTGAAGGGCAATCATTGTGAACCAGAACTGATAATGTCTCTTTAATACAAGCATTACCTTATCGCCACGCTTAATACCTAAATATTTTAAATAATTTGCAGTTTTATTTGAGTAAATCTTCATATCCCGGAAGGTAATCTTACGTTCTTTACCCTCTGCATCGATATGAATCATTGCAATTTTATCAGGACACTTTTTAGCAAGAACATCAATAACGTCAAAACCAAAGTTAAAATGTTCTGTGTTTGTGAAATCAATCTTCTGAAGGCAGCCGTTTTCGTCTTCTACTACAGATACATAGTTTGCGGCAACACCAGGTGCTTTCTTGAACTCAAAATCTGACATAAAATATCACCTCGTTAGTCTTTTTGAAAAACATGACAAGTAGTTTTAAAAACTACGTCAAGTGGGATTATATGATACAAGGATTAGGGTGTCAACTTATTTTGGGACAGGGGCTTTCCCTAAATGTGAAAAAATTTGAAAAATGTTTGCAATACTTCCTTAATATTGACAAAAATGCCAAAGGATTTATAATGTAAAAGGTTAAAGAATTTTAAGTAAATATTTTTAGTTAAATATCTTTAGCCAATTGAAACATACTATTTTTTATTTAGAAGGAGATTTGAAAAATGTTTGACAAGATTAAGGAAGTTATCGTTGACACATTAAGCTGTGATGAGGATAAGGTTGTTGCAACAGCATCTCTTACAGATGATCTTGGTGCAGATTCTCTTGATGCAGTAGAACTTGGTATGGCTATCGAAGATGCAACAGGCGTAGCAATCGCTGATGAAGATCTTCCAAAGCTTAAGACAGTTCAGGATTTAGTAGATTACGTAGAGAGCCATCAGTAATATACGCTTTACATTATTAAAAGCGGAGGAATAGGTCACAATGAAACTTTTTGGTAAACCAAAATATGTGAATGTTGAAAATACAGACGCAGCCCAAGAAGAAATTGAACTGATCAAGCCTTCCCATGATGATTCAGACGATAAAGATGCGCCGGAAGCAGTATTTACCTGCTCCGGTTGCAAGTCTGAATTTCCTTTATCCATCGTCAAGAAAAATTTGTATGTTTGTCCTAAATGTGGAAAGCACGCAAAGATTTCCGCAAAGAGACGTATCTTAAGTCTTGCCGATTCAGGCACATTTCGAAAATTAAATGTTAAGGTCCCATTCAGAGACCCGCTTCAGTATCCAGATTATCAGGATAAGATTGAAGGCTTACAGGATAAAACGGGGCTTGATGAAGGTTGTCTTTCTGGTGTATGCGAGATCGACGGTCACAAAGCAATCGTAGCTGTAATGGCAAGTGAATTTCTAATGGGAAGCATGGGTATGGCAGTCGGAGAGATTATCACTCGCTCATTTGAAGCAGCTGGTAAACTTCATCTGCCAATTATTATTTTTACAGCCAGTGGTGGTGCACGTATGCAGGAGGGAATTCTTTCTCTGATGCAGATGGCAAAGACATCTGCAGCTGTTAAACAGTTCAGTGATAATGGCGGCCTTTATATCTCTGTTCTGACACATCCAACAACAGGTGGTGTAAGCGCAAGCTTTGCAACACTTGCCGATATCACACTGGCTGAACCAGGTGCATTAATTGGATTTGCAGGACCTCGTGTTATTGAACAGACTATCGGTCAGAAACTTCCTAAGGGATTCCAGAGAGCAGAGTATCTGCAGGAACATGGATTCGTAGACGGAATTGTTGCAAGATCCGATATGCGAGAAGAACTGAGCCACATCCTCAGACTTCATGAAGCAGGGAGGAAATCATGGCAGAAATAAGAGATATTGATCTGAAACTGACAGGTATTGAAGAAGAAATCAGGGAAGCTGAGAAGGCAGGCGCAAGCCTTGAAGAGTTAGATGATCTGCATGCAGAGTATGATCTGACTGCTGAGGCTGCTGTTGATCTTACAGCTCATGACAAAATATATTTAGCAAGAAACGTAAGAAGACCAAAGATTGATGATTATATTCAGGCTTTGTTCCAGGACTTCTTTGTACAGAGAGGAGATCTCTTAAATAAGGAAGATGCCAGTATTCTTGGTGGTATTGCTACTTTCCACGGTATGCCGGTTACTGTAATTGGTCACCGAAAGGGAAGAAATCTGGAAGAAAATCTTAAATACAATTTCGGTATGCCAGAGCCAGAAGGATACCGTAAGGCCCTTCGTCTTATGAAGCAGGCTGAGAAGTTTGGACGTCCAATCATTACTTTCATCGATACACCAGGTGCATATCCTGGTCTGGATGCAGAAGAGCATGGACAGTCACAGGCTATCTCTATGAATCTGGCTGAGATGAGTGCACTGAAAGTGCCAGTCATTTCTATTGTAACTGGAGAAGGTTCTTCCGGTGGCGCACTGGCAATCGGTGTAGCTAACTCTGTATACATGCTGGAAAATGCGGTCTACTCTGTACTTTCACCAGAAGGATTTGCAACCATTCTCTGGAAGGATTCTTCAAAGGCACCAGAAGCTTCTGAACTGATGAAGCTTACAGCAAATGATCTTTACGATTTTGGTGTAATTGATGGCATCATTTCAGAACCTAAGGGTGGTATGCATCACAATCCTACAGTTGTATATAACGAAATAGACGAAGTTTTGACAAAGGAATTAAAGAAATTCCGCAAGATGTCAGGGGCTGAAGTTGCAAAACAGCGTTATATAAAATTCAGAAACATTGATCAGAGGGAACTCAAAAAGAACGAGGAATAGACCATGAAAAAAATGTTAAATGAAATTCTTGGAATTCAGTATCCAATAATTCAGGGTGGTATGGCTAATATCGCTCTGGGAAAATTTGCAGCAGCAATCTCCAACGCCGGTGGCCTTGGTCTGATTGGTTCTGGTGGTTTTGATGCAGCCAGAATGGAAGAAGAAATCGCTGATGCAAGAAAGCATACAGATAAGCCATTTGGCGTGAATCTTATGCTTATGAATCCAGATGCTGATAATATTGCAGACTTACTGGCACGTGAAAACATTAAGGTTATTACAACTGGTGCTGGTATGCCTGGTAAGTACATGGATAAGTGGAAAGAGTCGGGAGCTCTGGTTATTCCAGTTGTTGCTTCTACTGCACTTGCACGTCGTGTTGAAAAGCAGGGCGCTGACATGGTCATCGCGGAAGGTGGCGAGTCAGGTGGTCACGTTGGTGATATGACAACAATGACACTTCTTCCACAGGTTATCGATAGCGTTAATATTCCAGTTATTGCAGCTGGTGGTATTGCAGATGGCAGACAGTTCGCTGCTGCTACGTGCATGGGCGCCATCGGTGTTCAGGTTGGTACATGTCTTCTGGTTTCAGAAGAGTGCCCAATTCATGAAAACTATAAGGCAGCTGTTATCAAGGCTAAGGATAATTCCACGACTGTTACAGGTAGAAGCCTGGATGCACCTGTTCGTATCATCAAGAACGAAATGGCTCGTCAGTACCTGCAGCTTGAAAAAGAAGCAGCTAGCCGTGATGAGTTAGAGAAGATTACACTTGGTGGTCTTCGTCGAGCCGTATTTGAAGGCGACACAAAGATGGGTTCTCTTATGGCTGGTCAGACATGTGGACAGTTGAAAGAAGTTCGCCCAGCAGCCGATATTCTGAAGGAAATCTACGAGGACGGAAAGAAGATTCTTGCAGAGAAGGCAGCAGAGGCATCTAGCTGGTTATAAGAAAAAGAGGAATCCTGCAAATGGAATTTGCACAGATTCCGGTGCGAATAAAATTATTTTCTGCGACGCATTTAGCTACGTCGCAGATACTTTTGTAGAGGTAATGATATGAAACTTGGATTTTTATATGCTGGTCAGGGTGCTCAGGCAGTAGGCATGGGCAAGGACTTCTATGATGCAGACGCTACATTCAAAGCTTTATATGATGGATTAAATGTTGGCTTTGATGTGAAGACAATCTCATTTGAAGGACCAGAAGAAGTTCTGAATGAAACAAAGTACACACAGCCATGTATGGTTGCTTTCCAGGTTGGTGTTACAGAAATTCTGAAAAGTAAGGGAATTGTTCCAGCAATGTCTGCAGGACTTTCTCTTGGTGAATATTCAGCTCTGTATTCAGCAGGTGTTTTTGAAGCTTCTCAGGTTATTTCACTTGTGTCTTACAGAGGTGAAGTAATGGCAAAGGCTGCGGAAGGACGTGACTGCAAGATGATCGCAGTACTTGGTCTTTCACAGGATCAGGTTAAGGAAGGCTGTGCTAAGGCTGCTGAAAAGTTCGCAGGTACAGGCCTTGTTGCAGAACCAGCTAACTTCAATATGCCGGGACAAATTACAGTTTCTGGAGATACAGAAGCTGTTGATTATGCAGCAGAAATTATGAAGGAACTTGGTGCTAAGAGATGCCTTCCAGTTAAGGTTTCTGGCCCATTCCATACATCACTTATGAAGCCGGCAGGAGATGCCCTGAAGGAGAGATTCGCTAGAGAAAACTTTGGCGAGATGACTCTTCCAGTCGTATTTAACTGCTTTGGTGCGGAAAAGAAGGCAGAGGATTCTATTCCGGAAATCCTTGAAAAGCAGGTTCAGTCCAGCGTTTATTTTGAAGATTCCCTTCTTGCAATGCAGGATGCGGGCGTTGAAGCATTCGTTGAAATCGGACCAGGAAATACACTTTCCAAGTTTGCAAAGAAGACATGTCCAGACATCCCTTGCTACAATGTACAGAAGCCTGAAGATGTTGACGCACTTTTGGCAGCACTCAATAACTAATTAACTTGTGAAATCCAGACTTTAGCGCATTCCATTTGCAAATGGAATGCGGGTGCTGGAAGAAAGTACAGAGGGTTACTATGAAACTTGAAGGAAGAACAGCCATTGTCACAGGCGGAAGCCGTGGAATCGGTCGTGCAATCTGCATTAAGCTTGCGTCAGAAGGCGCAAATGTTGTTACTTGCTACCACAGCAAGGCAGCAGAGGCAGAAGCAGTAGTTGCTGAATGTGAAAAGTTTGGCGTAAAGGCTCTTGCTCTCCAGGCTGATATGAATTCGGAAGAAGATGTTGAAAAGCTCTTCACAGAAGCAGAAGCAATCACAGGCAAGATCGACATTCTTGTAAATAATGCAGGTGTTACAGCTGATAATTTAATCATTCGTATGAAGGATGAAGAGTTCGAAAAGGTTATTAACACAAACCTTCGTGGCGTATTCTACTGCCTGCGTGCAGCAGCAAAGCGCATGATGCGTAAGCGTTATGGCCGTATCGTAAACATCAGCTCCATTGTTGGTGTAACAGGTAATGCTGGTCAGGTAAATTATGCAGCTGCTAAGGCTGGTGTAATTGGTATGACAAAGTCTATGGCTAAGGAATTGGGAAGCCGTGGTGTTACATGTAACGCCGTAGCTCCTGGTTTTATCAATACAGATATGACAGCAGTCCTTCCTGAGGCTGCGAAAGAAGCACTCGTAAAGAATATAGCACTTGGTCGCGCTGGCGAGCCAGAAGATATTGCCAATGCAGTAGCGTTCCTTGCTTCTGATGATGCATCTTATGTAACAGGACAGGTACTTGAAGTAACTGGTGGCATGCAGTAATTTTTGCAAATGAACTGCGTAGGTTTAGTGGCAAGTCCATTTGCAGACTGTATATGACTTGCTTGTAATTTTGAAAGGGACGGATTTAACAATGAGTAGAAGAGTAGTAATTACAGGTATGGGTACAATTAACCCAGTTGGACACAACCTTGAAGAAACTTGGGAAAACATTAAGGCTGGCGTTTGTGGTATTGACAAGATTTCACAGATCGATGTTAGCGGCTACAAGGTTCAGATGGCTGGTGAAGTTAAGGACTATGTTCCAGAAAACTTCCTGGACAAGAAGGAAGTTCGTAAGATGGATCGTTACACACAGTTCGGTATGATCGCAGCTCGCGAAGCTCTTAAGGATTCTGGCCTTGATATGGAAAAGGAAGATGCTTTTCGTTGCGGTACAATCGTATCTTCTGGTATTGGTGGTCTTAAGACTATCGAAGAAAACTATGCAAGAGGTGTAGAAAGAGGATTCGAAAAGATTTCTCCATTCTTCATTCCTATGAGCATTTCTAATATGTGTGCTGGTGAAATCGCAATCATGTCCGGCTTCAAGGGTGTTTGTGAATCAATCGTTACAGCATGTGCATCTGGTAACAACGCGATTGGTGAGTCTTTCCACAAGATTCGTGATGGCTACCAGGATGTTATGATGGCTGGTGGTGCTGAAGGCTGTATCTGTGATCTTGGCGTAGGCGGATTCACAGTTATGAAGGCTCTTTCTACATCAACAGATAAGAATCGTGCATCAATCCCATTTGACGCTGAGCGTGGCGGATTTGTTATGGGTGAAGGCGCTGGTATCCTTATCCTTGAGGAACTTGAGCATGCCAAGGCTCGTGGCGCTAAGATCTACGGTGAAGTTGTTGGTTATGGCGCATCTTGCGATGCTTACCATATTACTGCACCAGATCCAACAGGAGCAGGTGGAGCAGCTTGTATGAGAATGGCAGTAGAAGATGCAGGTATTGAACCAAAGGACGTTGACTATGTTAATGCTCATGGTACATCCACTCACCTGAATGATGCTGGTGAAACAGCTGCAATTAAGCAGGTATTTGGTGACCATGCTTATGAAATGATGGTTTCTTCAACAAAGTCTATGACAGGACACCTTATGGGTGCTGCTGCAGCTGTTGAAGCAATCTTCTCTACAATGGCTCTGAAGGACGGTTTTGTACCAGCTACAATTAACTATAAGACTCCAGATCCAGAATGTGACCTTGATATCGTACCAAACGAAGGAAGAAAGGCAGACATTAAGTATGTAGCCTCTAACTCACTTGGTTTCGGTGGCCACAATGCTTGTTGCGTATTCAAGAAGTGGGAGGAGCAGTAAATGGAACTGAATACAGATCAGATTCGTGAAATTCTGCCTCATCGTTTTCCTATGCTCTTAGTTGACCGTATCACTGACTTCGAAGCAGGACAGTGGGCAGAGGGGATTAAGTGTGTTTCTGCAAATGAAGCATTCTTCCAGGGACATTTCCCTGATTATCCTGTAATGCCAGGCGTACTTATTATTGAAGCTCTTGCCCAGACAGGTGCTGTTGCCATTCTTTCTGAACCAGAGTTCAAGGGTAAGCTTGCTTTCTTTGGTGGAATTAAGAATGCTCGTTTCAAGCAGCAGGTTCGTCCAGGAGACGTCCTGAATCTTAGATGCGAGATTACAAATCGCCGTGGACCAGTTGGTTTCGGTAAGGCTGTAGCTACTGTTAATGGTAAGGTTGCATGTCAGGCGGAAATCTCATTTGCCATTGGTGATTCACAGTAAGTAATACATTTTATTTCCGGCAAATGCATTTGCCGGGGATTTAAGCGTGAAGAAGTTTAGGAGAGAATAAGGAGTAGTACTGTGGAGAAAGAAAGAACTAAAAATCCGTTATCTGAGGTCTATTCCAAATTTAGACTGCATTATTATCGGGATGTCTTTGCCAGAATCAAATCTCGTGAGCTGAGTCTTACAACCACGGAGGCTTATTGCGTTGAGATTATTGGTGGACTGGGCAATCCTACTATTAATGAGTTTGCAAACTTTATTGGTATCTCATCGCCCAATGCGACTTATAAGGTGAATTCACTGATTAAGAAGGGATACGTAAAGAAAGTGCAGTCCAAAACCGACAAGCGAGAGTATCATCTTGCTGTCACAGACCGCTACTATAAATACTGGAATATTAATGAGAAGTATCTGGATCTTGTGGAGAAACGTCTAGAGTCCGTGCTGACCGAGGACGAGTTTTCTGCATTCAATCAGATTCTGTGCAAGATTTCCAAGGAACTTATGCCGGAAATCAGTGTGGAAGAGGATAAGGATACCGAAGTATAATATGAATTGTTTAGGGGACAGAACTTCTGTCCCCTATTAATTTTCCAAATATTCACAAATATTTAAGGTAATTTTTAGGTTTTGTGGGTATGATAAAAGATATGAAAAAAGATTTGCCTGGTTCCATGCAAATGGGTTTGGCATAGAAATTTATAAAATGTGGATGAGGAAGATTAGTGGAAGAATCAATTTATGGAACATATAAGGAAAGCATGGAAAAAATCATGCAGACCCTTGTAGAAGAATTAGAAAAGAAAAATAATCTTATTTTTCAGGAGACTGGTGAAAAGGGCTACGAGCATATTACAGCCAGATTAAAGTCTGATCAAAGCATGCGGAAAAAACTTCTTGCCAGGAAATTACCAATAGATACCTATCATGCCCTGCGGAGTCTGCGGGATTCCATTGGGCTTCGAATTATATGTTCTTTCCGGGATGACGTCTATAAGATGGTGGATGAGTTAAAGCAGATGCCAGAGGTGGAAGTGATTGAGGAAAAGGATTATATTAAGAAAGCGAAAGAAAACGGCTATCGTTCCTATCATATGATTCTGGAAATGACAGTTCCATATGAAGATGTGGATGGAAATTTGCCAGGAAAGTATTATGTGGAAATTCAGTTAAGAACCATTGCCATGGATACCTGGGCAGAATTGGAACATAAAATTCGATATAAAAAGGATGTAGCCAATCGAGAAGTCATAGCAAGTGAATTAAAGCGATGTGCAGATGAACTGGCTTCCTGTGATCTTTCCATGCAGACCATCCGAGATTTGATTCGATAGAATAGGGGAAATATATGAAAATATTACTTGCAGAAGATGAGGTGGATTTATCCAAAGCTCTGGTGGCAATCCTTTCTCATAATGGTTATGAAGTTACAGCAGTATATGACGGCGAAGCAGCAGTGGAAGAGGCAAAATCCAAGGCCTTTGACTGTATGGTCTTTGATATCATGATGCCTAAAAAGGATGGTATTCAGGCTTTAACAGAAATTCGTGCTGGAGGGGATAATACACCAGCTCTTTTCCTAACCGCCAAGGCCGAAATGGATGACAAGATTCTGGGACTGAATGCCGGAGCAGATGATTATCTGACAAAACCCTTTGCCATGCAGGAATTACTGGCCAGACTTCGTTCTCTTATGAGAAGAAGTAATGCCTACCATTCTGATCAGATTACAGTAGGAAATCTTGTGCTGAATACTTCAGAGCAGGAACTGAAAAGCCAGAATGCCGTAAGACTTGCCGGTCCTGAAACAAAACTAATGGAGATTCTTATGAGAAATCCCAATAAGGAATTCACCACAGAGGAACTCTTCGAAAAGGTTTGGAAGGATGAGCAGGAAAATATGGATATCGTTTGGGTGTATATCTCATATCTGAGAACCAAACTTGTGGCGGTAAGCGCAGACCTGGAAATTATTGGAGAAGAGAAGAAGTCCTTCTGCCTGAGACTGAAGTAAGAAGGATAATTCCCTATATGCAGAGGAAAAATATGATTCATAAATTAAAATGGAAATTTATAGGAATAGCCAACGCTTCCGTATTCCTGGTATTAATCATCGTGTTGCTGAATGTAAATTTGATTTCTTACCATAAGGTAACCACCGACGCCTACGCCTTGCTTGATTCCATCTATGAAAATGATGGCAGTATTCCAAGCCAGGATAAGCAGGGAGACTATAGTTATCAGCTGACGCCAGAGACACGTTTCGAAACCAGATACTTTATCCTCACCTGTGAAAATGGACTGCTCACACTGATTGGTGATCATATCGCAGCCGTTGAGAGTGATGATTTAGGTGATTTTGCCAACTTTATCAATGATAAAGAAGATGGCAATGGAATGGTTACCTGGAATAACATGAAATATGCTTATTTGAGGAAAACGAAGGATGATGGCAGTGTGGAAATGATTTTTATGGATTGTACAAAGAGAATGTATGCATCTCATATGACTTCCGTCTATTCTATCTATATTGGCCTTTCCAGTATGCTTCTTTTCTTTCTCATTCTTACATTCTTCTCCAAGAAGGCAATTGCTCCTTTGGTTAGAAATATGGAAGCACAGAAACAGTTCATTACCAATGCCAGTCATGAGCTGAAAACTCCACTGGCGGTTATTTCAGCCAATACAGAAGTTATGGAGATGATGGACGGTGGTAATGAATGGACTGAGAGTACCAAACGTCAGGTAAAGAGAATGTCGGAACTGGTGTCGCAACTGGTTATTCTTTCTAAGCTGGAAGAAAAGAAGGACATTGTTTTAACAGATGTGGACTTTAGTGCCCAGGTGGAAGAGTTAAGTGATTCCTTCCGGTCTTTGGCGGAAACAGATGGTATCACCTTGACGTCATCCATTGCTCCTTCTCTCCATGTATTAGCAGAGGAAAGGGGAAGTCATGAACTTGCTTCTATCTTAATGGATAATGCTCTTAAGTATTGTGATCAGGGTGGAAGCGTGGAAGTGAGTCTACAGGCAAAGGGAAAGCAGGTGCTTCTTGAAGTAACCAATGATTATTCCCAGGGAAAGGATGTGGATTATTCCAAATTCTTTGAGAGATTCTATCGGGAAGATCAATCCCATAATTCAGAGAAAAAAGGATTTGGTATCGGACTTTCCATGGCTTCATCTTTAACGAATCTTTTTAAGGGAAAAATAAATGTAAACTGGAAGGATGGAAAAATTAAGTTTTCAGTCTATTTACCAGCCTATATGAAAAAGGAAAAAGATGAGTAAAACTCCTCCTTTTTTAATCCCAAAGTATCAAAATTTTGATTTTGCATTTCTAAAAATATAATAGGTAACAAAATGATAGAATTTACACTTTTACATTCTGTATATACAAAGGGGTGACGCGAAATGATAGGAAACAAATAGCGTTAAAAATGGACAGGATTGCGTAAAATTGAACTGTGAAAATTCTATGTAGAAGCCTTATTTCTGTTTACATTCATGACAGATTATTGCTATAATATCACAGATACGGCCTTACAAAGAGTAAGAGGACGAACTCCTAAGAATCCGTCCTCTTACCATTAGTGAAGGTTAAAAGTATTTATATGATTAAAGAAGATTAGGGAATCTTCTTTAACAGGGGGCTTGTTAAGATACTTGCTTTCCTGTATCTGCCATTATAATACTGCAAAGTAACTGATAATGATACAAGAAATTTGCATTTTATATTAATTTTTTTTTTGAAAAGTGGAGGAAATACTATGGCAAACATTGAACATGACATCACAAACAGCTTATTTACGGAACGGGAAAACGAAGATAAGCACCCAACTTACGATGCGGAGATGGCTTTTTACAACATGATCGCCGACGGTAAGACGGATGAAATGCTGAAAATTTGGAATTCAAAAGCGGTGCCTCGTTCAGATGCCACAGTACGTGGTGTTCTTTCAACGAACCCACTTAGAAATTCCATTTACCATTTCGTAGCAATGGTTTCTGTAGTTACTCGTGTATGTATTATCCATGGATTGGGACAGGATGTTGCATACAAGACTTCTGATGCATTTATTAACAGAGTAGATAAGCTTACACGTCCAGAAGATGTACATAAGTTACAGACAGAAATGATAATCTATTTCTCTAATCTGATGGCTTCTCAGGCTAAGTCAAAACCTCATTCTAAGCAGATTGTCCTTTGCATTGACTATATTAATCAAAATCTGCATAATAATATTACAGTGTCAGAACTTGCTGAATATGTAAGCCTGAATGAGACTTATTTATCTAAGCTCTTTAAGAAGGAAATGGGCTGCACGGTCAGTGAATTTATTAGAGATAAGAAGATTGAAGAAGCTTGCTGGCTCCTTCGTTTCACAGATAAGTCAAGTATCGAAATTGCTACAGATTTATCCTTCTCATCTCACTCATATTTCATCAGTGTATTTAAGAAAGTAATGACTATTACACCTAAGGAATATAGAAATCGTCAGTTCCGTTCACTGTAAACCTAAAATTTGAGGTAAGTGAAAATGGATAGTCCAGCATTGGACATGAACCGCGAAGAAGCGGAAGGAATTGCAAAGAATTTTGTAAGAAATAAAGATTTTATAAGGATGATGACACTCTACAAGTGTGCCATCATGGAAGTAGAGACCAAACTCAATGTCCTCAATGAAGAGTTCTCTCTGCAATATGATCGTAATCCATTCGAGTCCATTGAGACTCGACTGAAATCTCCTGCCAGCATTATTGAAAAGTTGCAGTTACGCGGGATTCCAGTAACAGTGGAGAATATGCAGAGTAAACTTTATGATATTGCGGGCATCCGAGTGGTCTGCTCTTTTAAAGAGGATATCTATCGACTCGCAGATCTTTTGATCCAGCAGGATGATATCCTTCTTTTTTCTAAAAAAGACTATATCGAAAATCCAAAACCTAATGGATATCGATCCCTGCATATGATTTTGGATATTCCTATTTTCCTGGCAGAGGGTAAGCAGCATTTGAAGGTGGAAGTACAGTTCCGTACTATTGCTATGGATTTTTGGGCTTCTGTTGATCATAAGCTTAAGTACAAGAAGCAGATTAATCATGCAGATGATGTACAGAGACGACTGAAGAGTGCCGCAGATACTTTAGCTATGATGGATGACGAAATGGAAAGTATTCGTCAGAACATTGATCGAATTGACTAGGTGAGTAGATATGGAATTTAAAGGAATTAAGAAATTAAGCGAAGGTCATTTCATTACCAGATATGATATCTCCTATGAGACGGTGGATGGTAAGGAAAAGAACTATGAAATTATCAGTCGTAATCACAACATTCAGGATTATGAAGAATTACATGGTCCCAAAGCGGATGCAGTAGTTCTCATGATGCATTCCCTGGATGGTCAGAGACTTCTGATTAATCGGGAATTTCGTATGGCAGCAGGGATGTGGGTGATGAATTTTCCTGCAGGCCTTATTGATCCAGGAGAAACAGCAGATCAGGCGGCAGCCAGAGAATTAAGGGAAGAAACAGGTCTTAGACTGGTATCCATCGACGACAGGCTTGGCGAAAGCTATAGTGCCGTTGGATTTTCCAATGAACAAAATGTCTGTGTAATTGGTAAGGCAGATGGAGAAATTCTTCCAAGCAATTCCACAGTAGAGGAAATTGAAGCAAAGTGGTACACAAAGGCTGAAGTTAGAGAACTTTTAAAGACAGAAAAGTTCGCCGCAAGAACCCAGGCCTATTGTTATCTTTGGAGTAGGGAATAATTGCGAGTTTAACTGTCAATGAATAAATATTTATGGAGGGTAGAAGAAATGGGGATTCTTTCAAGATTTAAGGATATTATGGCATCAAATATAAATTCTTGGCGAGACAGTAAGAAGCATTCAGAAAAGGAAATCAGAAAGCAGATTGAAGCCTTACAGAGAGATTTAGGAGCCATTGACGCAGAATTCAATGCTTATGAATCGGCTGCAATTCGTACAGAAAAGGCATATGCAGAAGCTAAGGCTGAAGTTGCCAAGTTTGAAAAATATGTAGCTAGGGCAACGGAAGAGGGAGATGCGGCTGCAGCTGCAGACTTTCAGGTAAAACTGGATGCAGCCAATAATGCCTTAGAAGCTGCTGGGGAAAAGGCAGAAAAAGCAGCAACTGAGTTTAATCAGATGAAGCAGATGAAGGCCAAGCGTACAAATGATATTGCCACATTACAGGGAGACCTGGGTGGAGAACTTGGTGAGCAGAAGCAGTATCTGGAGGACATCCAGAATGCAAAGGCTTCTCTTGGTAAGACGGAGGCTGATGAAGAACTTGAAAATTTAATGAAAAAGTATGATGAGCAGTAAGGGAAAACTCATGTAAAAATTCATACTTTTATCATAGGTATTTTTACGAATAGGATTATAATAAAAAAGCGTTGTCTTAGTGAGGGTTGAGGCAAATTTCATTTGCACAAAATGTGTGAAGCAGTTTCAATGACTATATTTATATAAAAAGGGGAAAAGGAAATGACACTGCAGTTTAAATGCCCGAATTGTGGCGGGGACATGCAATTCGATGCGGCATCAGGCTACTTAAAATGTCCACACTGCGACCATTCTGAGAAAATCGAAGGGGCCGAGATGAGTGCAGAAATTCATGTTTCACCAGATTTTCCGCATCAGGATCAGGTGGATGAAACCGGGGCACTTGTCAGATATCAATGTCAGAACTGTGGAGCAATGCTGGTAACAGAAAGAAATACCACAGCCACCACCTGTTCTTATTGTGGATCTCCAGTTGTACTCAGCGACAGATTAGAAGGAACCACAAAACCAGATTATGTAATTCCGTTTAAAATTCCAAAGGAAAATGCGGATCAGGCTTTTCGGGATTGGTGTAAAAAACTGAGATATTCACCTAGTGACTTTAAGAACATGGTTAAGGTAAAGAAGGTGGAAGGACTCTACGCACCATTCTGGGTCTACAACGTAAGTGGTCAGGGTGAAGCACGTGCCCATGCCACAATTTCTCATTCTCATACAGAGGGTGATTATGAAGTTACAGAAACCGCCCACTACGATATTTACCGTTCGGTGGATACTTTCTACCGCGGCGTTCCTGCGGATGCATCCGAAAGACTGGCGGATAATTTAATGGATTTGATGGAACCATTTGATTACACACAAATGGTGCCTTTCAATGCTCCATATCTGACAGGATATATGGCAGAAAATTACGACTATAACGATACACAGGTTTTTCCTCGTGTACAGAAGAGAGTCTATAATTACATGGATGACTTTGTCAGAGATTCAATTCATGGCTATGATACAGTAACAATTACGGACCGAGACTACATCGCAAATCGTTCTCAGTCTTCATACTGTCTCTTCCCGATCTGGATGAATTATGTGACATATAAGGGCAAGGATTATTCCTTTGCTCAAAATGGCGAAACGGGTAAGATTGTGGGTAAGCCACCAATCTCCTTGGGAGCTGTGGCAGGCTATATTGCTGGCTGGACCTTTGGCATCTTCATTCTGCTCCGCATCATTTGTGTATTGATGGGAGGGCCATTATTATGATGAATATGTTATTAAAGGCGAGAAAGAGACTTCTTGCCATGATGATTCCAATGGGTATGGCTCTGGGGCTTATACTTTCACCAGTAATTGCTCATGCAGATTCTGATGACACAGATGTTTACGGGGTTCCCAATAAAATTACAGAATCTTCTGAGATCTTTGATCCGGATGATGTAATTTCTTCCAGTGAGGAAAAGACGATTCTTAAGAAGTTCAAAGCCATTGATGAGAAATATGATGTCAATGTGTATGCGGTGATCACCTATGAAATTGGTGGTTCAGGCAGAGTAGATGATTATCTGGAATATGATTTCTATAAGAAACTTCCAGATCTCAATGCGGTAGTTGTGGTAATAGGTCTGGAGGAGAATAACCACTGGTTCCAGCTTCATTCCTATGGTAATGATGGAGAAACTTCAGCAGAGTGTCTGGATACAGACCGACTGAATTCCATTCAGGATAAAATGAAGGGATACTTATCCAGTGGAGAATATGCTCAGGCTTTGATTACCTATGCAGATGATATTTCCTATTATCTGGGTAAGGGAGATGCAAGCTTTGACTCCTTATTCTTCAAGGGTTGGTTCCAGTTCCTTCTGGTACTGGTAATCGTATCCATAGTCATTTGCATTAAGGCGTTTTCTTCCGGTCAGAAGGTTACTACAACACCAGCGACTTATCTGGATCAGAAACAGTCAAGAGTATTAAGACACTTTGATAGATACACACACACAACAGTAACAAGAACAAAGATTGAGTCTTCATCCAGCTCCGGGGGCGGAGGCGGAGGAGGCGGAGGAGGCGGAAGCTCCAGCTCTGGTTCTAGTTTCTAAGTAAAAATAATGGAGGGTAAGTAAATGGGACTTTTTACAAATCAGTTTGCCAATGTAGTTGAATGGGAAGAATGGCGTGAGGACATGATCTTCTGGAAGTGGACCAATCGCGAAATTAAGAAGGGTTCAAAACTTATTATTAAGCCAGGCCAGGATGCAATCTTCCTTTACAATGGTAAGGTAGAGGGTATTTTTAAGGATGATGGTGAGTATGATATTGAGTCTCAGATCATTCCATTCCTTTCAACATTAAAGGGATTCAAGTTTGGATTCAATTCCGGTATGCGTGCAGAAGTTCTTTTTGTGAATACAAAGGAATTTGTTGTTAAGTGGGGCACAAAGGGACCTATCATGTTGCAGACACCAAGTCTGCCAGGTGGACTTCCAGTGCGTGCAAATGGTACTTGCAATGTTAAGGTCAGCGATTACATGACACTGATTGAGAAGGTTGCTGGTGTAAAGCAGCAGTACTCAATTGATGATGTACGTATTCGTATTGTTACTGTTCTGGATCAGCTTCTTATGAAGTGGATTTCCAAGGAAGGTAAGGATATGTTTAATCTGCAGGCTTCTGCTTTCGATATCGCAAAGGGTATCAGGGAAGATCTGGATTATGAAACAAGCAAGGATGGTATTTCTGTAACAGGATTCTCCATTAACAGCTTCAATTATCCTGAAGAAATTCAGCAGGCTGTTAACCACAATGCTGCTCAGGCTATGGTTGGCAATGTTGGTAAGTACACACAGCTTCAGATGGCAGATGCCATGGCAAATGGCAAGCTTGGCGGTGGCAACTCAACAATGGGCAACATGGCTGAAATGATGATGGGCATGCAGATGGCAGGCGCTATGATGAATCAGATGAACCAGAATGGCACAATGCCAGGTTCTCAGAATGCCAATCAGGGCCAGACTCCAGCCGGTGCGGCATCTGCAGGTGGTGCAGCTCCAGCAGGCGGTGCGGCACCAAAGTTCTGTCCTAACTGTGGACAGCCAACCCATGGTGCTAAGTTCTGTGCAAATTGCGGACAGAAGTTAATCTAGTCCTGCAAATGAAATGTGCATAGATTTGTGTTGAATCGATGAAGAGACTCGTTGAAAATACGGGTCTCTTTTTTTTACATTTTTTTCACAATTTCATTTGCAAAGCTGATTGACATAAAATTTAACCGGTGATATAAATATAACAGAGTTAGCACTCAACGATAGAGAGTGCTAACAAAAAAGGCCGTAAGACGTCACAGTTTTCTTTGCAAAACGGCACTGCGGGAAAACCAGGACGAATTTAAATGGAAAGAAGTGAGAAATATGGATCAGGAAAAGTTTACAAAAAAGTCCTTAGAAGCAATTGAGAATATGCAGAAACTGGCTTACAAATACCAGCATCAGGAATTAATTTCTCTGCACCTTCTTTATAGCCTGCTGACTATAGATGATTCCTTAATAAAAGAACTTCTGCAAAAGATGAATGTGAATACCAGTGACTTTATCACAGCCACAGAAATTGCATTGGCAGGACGCCCAAAGGTTTCTGGGGATACAGAAGATTTACATGTATCACAGGAAGTAAGCAGAGTGTTAATGTCTGCAGAAGACCAGGCTACAAAGATGGGAGATCAGTTTATTTCTGTGGAACATCTTTTCTTAGGACTTCTGGAAAAGTCAGGTCCTGAGTGCAAGGATTTATTCCGTAAATACAACATTAATAAAAATGGTTTCGTGAAGGTTCTGAAAGAAGTAAGAGGCAATCAGACCGTACAGTCTGATAACCCAGAGGACACATATGATGCACTGAAGAAATATGGTGAGAACCTGGTTGAAAAGGCTAGAGCACAGAAATTAGATCCAGTTATTGGACGTGATAATGAAATCAGAAATATTGTGAGAATTCTTTCCCGTAAGTCTAAGAATAACCCTGTTTTAATTGGTGATCCTGGTGTAGGTAAAACAGCAGTAGTAGAAGGACTTGCCCAAAGAATTGTAAGAGGAGATGTTCCAGATTCCCTGAAGAATAAGGAAATCTTCTCTCTGGATATGGGTTCCCTGATTGCAGGTGCCAAGTATCGTGGAGAATTTGAAGAAAGACTGAAGGCTGTTCTGGACCAGGTGAAGAAGTCTGATGGACAAATCATCATGTTTATCGATGAAATTCATACAATTGTTGGTGCAGGTAAAACAGATGGTTCCCTGGATGCAGGCAATATGCTGAAGCCTATGCTGGCAAGAGGTGAGCTCCATTGTATTGGTGCCACAACCGTGGATGAATACAGAAAATATATTGAGAAGGATAAGGCACTGGAGCGTCGTTTCCAGCCAGTTATGATAGATGAGCCAACGGTGGAGGATACAATTTCCATTCTTCGTGGTATCAAGAATCGTTATGAGATTTTCCATGGAGTAAAGATTACCGATGGTGCTCTTGTTTCTGCAGCAACACTTTCGAATCGTTATATCTCAGACAGATTCCTGCCAGATAAGGCCATTGACCTGGTGGATGAAGCCTGTGCCATGATTAAGACAACATTAAATTCCATGCCAGTTGAACTGGATGAAATGAATCGTAAGATCATGCAGCTGGAAATTGAAGAACAGGCCCTTCGCAATGAAGATGACAGACTTTCTCAGGAAAGACTTGCCAGTCTCCAGAAGGAACTGGCTGAGTTAAAGGACAAAGCACGTGCCATGAAGGCAACCTGGGAAAATGAGAAGAAGGAAGTGGACCATGTTCATGATCTGAGAGAGCAGATAGAGGCAGTGAATGATGAAATGGCCATTGCGGAAAGAAAGGGTGACCTTGCCAAGGCGTCTGAACTGAAGTATGGCAAACTTCCTTCTTTGAAAAAGGAATTAGAAGATCTGGAACTTGCCATTGAAAATGGTGATCGTAAGCTGATTCATGAGACAGTTACCGAAGAAGAAATTTCAGGTATCGTTTCCAAGTGGACAGGTATTCCAGTGGATAAGCTTTCTGAGAGTGAAAGAAATAAGACATTACATTTGCCAGATCAGCTTCATGAAAGAGTTATTGGACAGGATAATGCAGTGACTCTGGTATCTGACGCTATTATGCGTTCTAAGGCAGGTATTAAGGATCCAACAAAACCAATTGGTTCCTTCCTCTTCCTGGGACCTACTGGTGTTGGTAAGACAGAACTTGCCAAGTCTCTGGCAGAAGCTCTCTTTGATGATGAGAACAACATTGTTCGTATCGATATGTCCGAATATATGGAGAAGCATTCTGTGTCACGTCTGATTGGTGCGCCTCCAGGATATGTAGGATATGATGAGGGCGGTCAGTTGACAGAAGCAGTTCGTCGTCACCCATATTCCGTTGTGCTCTTTGATGAAATCGAGAAAGCACATCCAGATGTATTTAATATCATGCTTCAGATTCTGGATGATGGCCGTATTACAGACTCTAAGGGTAAGACAGTAGACTTCAAAAATACCATTTTAATCATGACCTCCAATATTGGTTCTGATTACCTCCTGGAAGGTATTGATGAAGTAGATGGTTCCATTAAGCCAGAAGCTGAGGAAAAGGTACATGAGCTTCTGCGTATGCATTTCCGTCCTGAATTCCTGAATCGTCTGGATGAAATTATCATGTTTAAGCCACTAACTAAGGACAACATTGCCAACATCGTTGGACTTCTTATGAAAGACCTGAATAAGCGAGTTGCCGATAAGGATCTTAAAATTGAACTCACACCATCTGCCCGTGAATACATTATCACAAATGGTTATGATCCGAACTTCGGTGCAAGACCATTAAAGAGATATCTGCAGAAGAATGTGGAAACTCTGGTGGCAAGAGAAATCCTTAGCAACACCATTGGCATGGGAGATACCATTATGATTGATGCCGGTGCAGAAGGACTTAGCGTAGGAAAGAACGTAAAGAGTTTTCGCTATGAAAAGAAAAAGACGGATGAATAATAATCACGCTAACACACTAAAGCAATAAAATTTACGAAATAATAGTTTGTAAACCAAAAGATTTGCAAAAATATATTTGGTTAATTGAATAAATGGCTGAAAAAATGTCTGTGTATTTACGAATTTCTAGTAGGTATACAGACATTTTTGTGTTACTATAAAAAAGTCGGAGGAGTCCGATAATCCTATGGAGAAGGATAAAAAATATAACTTGGAGGGTGTTACTTTGAAGAAATTTTTCCAGGAAGAATTAGAAACTATGGAGACCGCAAAAATTAAGGCGGTACAGGAAGAAAAGTTCTTAAAGCAGTTTAAATTCGTATATGGGAACAATGCTTATTATCGTAAGCTTTGTGATAAAAAGGGAGTAGGCCTTGATGATGTAAAATGCATGGCTGATATTGCCAAGTTACCTTTCCTTACAAAGGCAGATCTTCGCGAAGCATATCCGGATGGACTTCTTTGCAAGCCTTTAGCTGACTGTGTTCGTATTCAGTCCACATCTGGTACAACAGGAAAGAGAGTTGTAGCTTATTACACACAGCACGATGTTGATTTATGGGAAGAGTGTTGTGCAAGAGCAATTGTTGCTGCAGGTGGAACAAAGGAAGATGTTGTACAGGTAGCTTATGGTTATGGTCTTTTCACAGGTGGTGCAGGACTTCATGGTGGTTCTCACAAGTTAGGTTCCCTGACACTTCCAATGTCTTCTGGTAATACAGAGCGTCAGATTCAGTTCATGCAGGATCTTGGTTCTACAATCCTTTGCTGTACTCCTTCTTATGCTGCTTATATTGGTGAAAAGTTACATGAAATGGGATTTACTCCAGATGATATTAAGCTGAAAGCTGGTATCTTTGGTGCAGAACCTTGGACAGAAGAGATGAGACAGAATATTCAGAACTCTCTTGGTATCAAGGCATATGATATTTATGGTCTTACAGAAATTTCCGGTCCTGGTGTTGCCTTCGAATGTGAAGAGCAGACAGGTATGCATATTAATGAAGATCACTTCTATGCAGAGACCATTGATCCAGAAACAGGAGAAGTTCTTCCAGAGGGTTCAGAAGGTGAACTTGTATTTACATCTCTGGATAAGGAAGCTTTCCCACTGCTTCGTTACAGAACTCGTGACCTTACTGTGCTGACTCGTGAAAAGTGCTCTTGTGGCCGTACCTTCGTTAAGATGAAGAAGCCAAAGGGACGTTCCGATGATATGCTGATTATCCGTGGTGTTAATGTATTCCCATCACAGATTGAAACAGTACTTCTTAAGCAGGGCTATACTCCAAACTATCAGATTATCGTTGACCGTATTGGCAATGAAGATACATTTGATATTAACGTTGAACTTTCCGAAGAACAGTTCCGTAAGATTGGCGATGATGTAGATATCGCAAACAAGAACCTGACAGCAGCCTTTGTTCAGATGCTGGGTATCAGACCTCGTGTACATCTGCTGGCTCCAAAGTCCGTTGTTCGTTCTGAGGGTAAGGCAGTTCGTGTAATTGATAAGAGAAAGTTACATGACTAATGCAAAACTCATTAGCAGGGAGGACGAAAAACTTCTGGCAAATGGACTTGTCATAAACAGTAAAAAATACCGGGCTTATGCAATGCATCTGCCCGGTATTTATGTTACAATAAGGGCGTTGTAAGTTTACTTATACAGGTGAATACGGGGGAAAGAAGAATGAAGAAAAATCAAGGGGCTTCAGATGGACCAATAACAATTATGACACTTCTTGAGAAGGTTGGGATTAAGGGTATCCTGATTGGACTTTTTGTCATGTTTGTTATCCTTGAGATTATTACACTTGCCAAGGGCAAGAAGACAACAAAAGAAGTAGCAACACCAACGGATGCGGTGGCAACACTTACGGATGTTACAACGGAAGCACCTGCAGTTCTGGACTTTGGTCTTGCAGATGACACACTGGTTGCAACCAGTGGAGATGCAGCCTATGCAACAGAAGGCAATGCAACGCTGGATCCATACGCTTTAACAGCTGCAGAATATATGGCATATCATCCACTGCTTCTGCAGAAGGATTCCAGATGGAAGGATGCACCTTATGGTACAAGTACAGTGGGACAGTCAGGTTGTGCACCTACTTGTCTTTCCATGGCAATTATTGGTCTTACAGATTATAAATATGCAACACCACCTAAGGTTGCTGCTTTTAGTGCCAACAGCGGATATTACATTCCAGGTCAGGGCACAACAGGAGATTTATTCCTGCTTGGCTCATCCTACTATGGACTGTCTTGTAAAGAAGTTGGCGTAAATGAGAATGAAATTATCAGTGAGCTTTACCTTGGTAACTATGTAATCTTAAGTGTAAAGCAGGGTATCTTCACGGATACTGCTTCCGGTCATTACATTCTTGTATATGGTTATAATGAAAATGGACTGCGCATCAATGATCCAAATTCCATTGATAATAGTCAGAAGGAATGGCCACTTTCAGAAATCATAAATGATGTACAGCGTGCATACAGCCTGTCACCTATGGAAACAGAAGATACATCTGGTCAGTAAAGACAGAATGGTTTTATATAATGCAAATGAATTGCTGGCGACAGAAAATTTAGTCGCCAGCTTTTATTTTAGAAAAAAGAGGTAGAAGGATGTCAAAATGGACATTTGAAAATGAAGAATATTATTTGACGGGAGAAGAAGCCCAGAAGCTGGATACCTATATGCAGACAGAACTTGGGATTCCAGGAATTATTCTTATGGAAAAGGCGGCAGAGGGTGCAAGAGATGTACTTCTGGATGAAATGGAGTCCGGCCTTTTAAAAGATTTTGATAAATTCTGTGATGGGATTCTTGTTATTACAGAAAACGGAAATAATGGAGGAGATGGTCTGGCTCTGGCTCGTCTTATGAAAGATGAGGGCTATGGAGTTCTGGTTTATGAAATCAATGGAATTTCTCATAAATCAAACTCTTACATACTTCAGCAAAAAATGTTGGAAGCAAATGGAATTGAAAGACTCCAGAGCCTGGATGATCCAAGACTGAATGATTCGGCTATTAAAGAAAAACAGGATGCATTTGCAAATAGCCAAGGAGGATTTCACAAACTACTGATTGTGGATGCTATCTTTGGTGTTGGACTTCATCGACCGGTAACCGGAGTTCAGGCAGAGGTAATATCCTGGATCAATCAAAGGGTAGATGCCTTTGTGGTAAGTCTGGATATAGCCAGCGGAATCTGGGCAGATTCTGGGCAGATTCTGGGAAGTGCGGTGCAAGCAGATTTAACCATCACTTTCCAGGCTGTTAAGTATGGAGCCCTGCAGGGAGATGGAAGAATTTGCAGTGGCCAGATTCGTCTTGTTAAATTAGTGAAACATCCACACTATCATGCTGACAGATTCCTTTATCGTGGAATTTCAGCAAGTAAGGACAAGAATCGAATTCCTGCAAAGCATGAGAATGATAATAAGGGAAGTGCTGGTAAGGTATTAATTATTGCTGGTAGTAAAACAGTTGGGGGAGCGGCGCTCTTTGCAGCAACGGCTGCCTATAACGCAGGAGCTGGGCTGGTTAATATCTTTACATCAGAACAGAATCGAAGTTTTATTAACAAGAACCTTCCAGAAGCTCTTATTAGCACTTATGATGATCAGGATGGAAATATGTTTCCAAACTGGAAAGAAGTTTTATCTGAGAAGATTAAGTGGGCAGATGCAGTGGCCATTGGACCCGGAATTGGAACAGATTCCATTGGAGAAAGCCTGCTGAAATATACCATTTCTGAGAAGCCTGAACTTCTAGTTATGGATGCGGATGCAATCACCCTGATGATGAATCCGGAAGTAAGGGCTATGTATGATCAAGTATTTGTAAAAGGAAATGAGAATAAGGGAAGAAGTCGTGTGGTATTTACACCCCATATGGCAGAAATGCAGAGACTGATTGCAGCCTATGGCTGGAATGTTAGCATGCATGATCTAAAACTGGACAGAAGAAATTTCCTGGATTGTATGTCCATGGAAAGCAATTCCACCATTGCCCTGAAAGATGCCAGAACACAGATTGCCACAGTAAGGAGCGGCCCAGAAGAAGTCAAAGGGCATTTTCTGAATGTTACCGGAAATATGGGAATGGCAAAGGGCGGTTCCGGAGATGTCTTAACTGGCATTCTTGCTTCTTTTCTTGCAGCGGCAGGAGTTCAAAAGAGACATGCAAATAGGCATTTAAGCCCAGATGATATTTTAGAACTGGTGGCAGAAGGGGTGCGAATTCATGGCCTGGCAGGAGACGCCGCAGCTGAAAAAATTGGGGTGTATGGAATGAAGGCAAGTGATATAATAGACCATATTCCGATTGTCATTCGTCGGGTGGAAGGAAGATAAATAAATGTTTAGAAGAATTGAAGCCGATATTAATCTGGATGCGATTCGTCATAATATCCAGGCCGTGCAGGCAGTGAATGAAGCAGGCAAGAATACTTTGCTTGTAATCAAGGCAGATGCATATGGACACGGTGCTGTAGAAGTAGCGAAAAAAATGGGAGACCTGGCTGATTACTTTGGCGTTGCCTGTATAGATGAAGCTCTGGAACTCCGAAACGCAGGAATTTGTAAACCAATTTTAATTCTTGGCTATACGGATGAAACAGCCTTTGATGCATTAATCGAAAATGATGTAACAGCCGCCGTTTATGATTATGAAAAATGTAAGCTCCTTTCGGAAAGAGCCCTTGCTTTAGGCAAGAAGGCTAAGGTACACATTAAGGCTGATAGTGGCATGAGCCGAATCGGTTTCCAGTGTGACGAAAAGGGTATAGAAGAAGCAAGCAGACTTCTGGGACTGCAGGGACTGGATGTGGAAGGTGTATTCACTCACTATGCCAAGGCAGATGAAAAAGATAAGACCGCAGCAAAGCAGCAGTATGAAAAGTTCCTCTACTTTACAAAGTCTCTGGAGGCAAATGGGTTTGCCTTCAAATTAAAGCATATTGATAACAGCGCCGGTGCCATGGAACTCCATTCAGCAGGTTTCAATATGATGAGACTTGGAATAGTTATCTATGGTCTTTACCCATCGGATGAGGTGGAGAAATCAATTGAACTGATTCCAGCTATGGCTCTTCGTAGCCGAATTATCCATATTAAAACATTAGAAGCAGGACGTGGTATTTCCTATGGTTGGACTTATTCCACCAAAGAAGCAACCCGTGTGGCTACCGTATCTGCTGGTTATGCAGATGGTTATCCAAGATCCCAGTCTGGCCTTGGCCATGTGCTGGTGCGCGGTAAAAAAGCACCAATTCTTGGCCGTGTTTGCATGGATCAGTTAATGATCGATGTGAGCCATATTCCAGAGGCAAAACTTCGTGATGCCGTTACCTTAATTGGAAGTGATGGAGAGGAAAGAATTTCTGTAGAAGAAGTTGCTTCTCCAGCCAATAGCTTTAATTACGAACTTGTATGTAATATCAGTCGCCGTGTGCCACGTGTATATTTTGAAAATGGCCAGGAGACAGAAGAGGTAAATGATTTACTTTCCTAGGCTGAAAAAGAAGAGGTAAATGATTTACTTTCCTAGGCTGAAAAAGAAGAGGTAAATGATTTACTTTCCTAGGCTGAAAAAGAAGAAGTAAATGTCTTACTTTCATAGACTGAGAAAAGAAGAAGGAAATAATTACTTTCCTAAAGAGAGGTTAATTTTTGTTTCAATTTAAGAAAAAAGAACAACATGTAGAAAAGGAAATCATGGGACTTGTGGAAGCAGGTCATGAAGAGGGCTTCATTCATGAAAATGAAGCAGACATGATTTCAAATATTCTGGACTTCAACGATAAGAAGGCAAGAGATATTCAAACCTGCAGAAATAAAATTTTTGCAGTGGCTTCCACAGATGTATTATCGGATATTCTTCCTAAGTGTCTGGAATCTGGCTTCTCCAGATATCCAGTTTACATAGAGGATATCGATCACATCACCGGTGTGCTTCACTTAAAGGATCTTGTGGCAGCCTATCTTGAAAAGCCGGATGATCTGGTATCCCATATTATGGATGACACCATGTTCATTCATCCTACCTATGAGCTTTATAAACTTCTGAAGAAAATGCAGAGGGATAAAATTCATATGGCCATTGTACTGGATGAATATGGCCAGACGGATGGTATTGTCACATTGGAAGATATTATCGAGGAAATTGTTGGTAATATTCTGGATGAACATGATACAGAAGAGAAGGAAGTACATCATTTCGGAGAAGATGGCTATGTTGTAGAAGGCCATATGTCTCTCAATGATCTGGAAGAACTTATTGATGGTCTGGAATTCCCGGAGGGAGATATTGAAACTCTCAATGGATTTATGCTTTATAAACTGGGACATCTTCCACGTGAGGGAGAGAATATTATGATTTACTACGGTGGTTATGCTTTCCATCCCCTGCTTGTTCGTAATCGTATGATTCAGACTGTTCGCATTACAAAAGTTGCTTCTTCAAAGGAAGGAGAAAGCAAGAAGTAAAACTTGCACTTTAGAATTTTAATTTAAACAAGAAATTGTATAAAATATTTAGACAAATGGGCAGTTCATTTGCTAAAATAGTTTATTACAGAGGCAAAGTCTCTTAGTAATATAAAAATTTATGCTAGAAATAGCGGTAGTAAGGAGTTAATAAAATGTCAGGACATTCAAAATTTGCCAATATCAAAATGAAGAAGGAAAAGAACGATGCTGCTAAGGGTAGAATTTTCACAGTCATCGGACGTGAAATTGCCGTAGCAGTTAAGGAAGGCGGCGCTAATCCAGAAAGTAACGCAAAGCTTCGTGATGTTATTGCAAAGGCTAAATCAAACAACATGCCTAACGATACAATTGAAAGAGGTATCAAGAAGGCAGCTGGTAACCTTGAGAACGTAAACTACGTAACAAACGTATACGAAGGATATGGCCCTGCAGGTACAGCTATTATCGTTAAGACACTGACAGACAATAAGAACCGTACAGCAGCAAATGTTCGTGCTGCATTCGCAAAGGGTAGCGGCAACATCGGAACTACAGGTTGTGTATCTTACATGTTCGATGAGAAGGGTCTTATCGTTGTTGCCAAGGAAGATACAGATATGTCAGCAGATGACATGATGATGTTCGCTCTGGAAGCTGGTGCAGAAGACTTCAGCGATGAAGAAGATAGCTATGAAATCACAACAACACCAGAAGACTTCTCAACGGTTCGTGAAGCATTTGAAAAGGAAGGCATTGCTATGGCTAACGCTGAAGTAACAATGATTCCTCAGAACTATGTAACAATCACAGATGAAGAAGATAAGAAGAAGTTCCAGAGAATTCTTGATCTCCTTGATGTGGATGATGACGTACAGGATGTTTATACAAACTGCGAGGAAGACTAATTCCTATCTTTGATGGATTTGAGTTAAAGAAAAGGCAAATCCCATTTGCCAGAATAATTTCATTAAAAATTACAGTTTAGCGGGTCATGTATATTGAAGGTGTACTTGTGTCACTTTCCTGTATTTATGTGAGTTAAAGTATTATGTGGTGATGAAAGGTGGGGTGCCGATGAACAAGGTAGTCGTTACGATTGCAAGACAGTATGGCTCTGGAGGCCTGAAGGTCGGAAAGATGCTGGCAGAAGAATTGGGAATTTCCTGTTATGACAGTGAAATGTTCCGTCTTGTTTCTACCAATGCTGGAATGCATGATCAAAACATTGCAACAGACGATCGAATCAAAGACACATCTCTTTATGATGTTGCGAAGGAACAGTATACAGGTGATTTACCATCCTTTACGGATGACCTGGTTTCTTTGCGGGATCTTTATGATTATCAATCACACATCATTGAGGCCCTGGCCTCTCGGGAGTCCTGCGTTATTGTAGGACGTTGCGCCAATTATATTTTGAAGGATCGTAAAGATGTATTGAGCGTGTTTATTCATGCTCCACTGGACTTTCGTATTAAGAGAGCTTCCACCATGCACTTTATGGACCATGAAGCATTAAAGAATTATGTGACACAGATTGACCAGAAAAAAGCGGATTACTACCGTGATTACACGGGTGAAAAATGGGAAGATATAAAGGGCTATGAACTTTCTCTAGACACAAGCCGTTATGGAATTAGAGGTTGTGTAGAGAAGATTAGAAACTATATTAATCAATAAGTAGTGAATTGCCACGATTATAGGGGTGTAATCGCAGTTCAAATAATTGTCAGGGGTTCCTGATAAGCACCGGAGGGGTTGGCTATGAAGAAGATTGCTTATATCGCATCAGAATGTGTTCCATTTATCAAAACAGGAGGACTTGCAGACGTTGTAGGTACTCTGCCAAAGAAGTTTGACAGAAGTAAATATGATGTTCGCATTATTATTCCGAATTACATGTGCCTGCCGGCCAAGTTTAAGAATAATATGAAGTATCTGATGCATTTCCATATGGATATTGGCTGGAAGCAGCAGTACGTTGGTGTTATGTATATGGAATACGAAGGTGTTCCAGTTTATTTCATCGATAATGAATACTATTTTAACGGCTTTAACATTTATGGGGATGTGAAGTGGGATATTGAAAAGTATTGTTACTTCTGTAAAGCAGCCCTTTCTATTCTGCCTGGTATTGGTTTCCGTCCAGATATTGTTCACTGCCATGACTGGCAGGCAGGACTGGTTCCAGTTTATTTAAAGACTTTATTTGCAAGCAATCCATTCTATCAGGGAATTAAGTCAATTATGACAATCCACAATCTGCAGTTCCAGGGCAGATGGGATATTAAGACAATTCAGGAATACTCAGGACTTCCTGCTGATGTATTCACACCGGATAAGCTGGAAATCATGAAGGATGCCAGTATGCTTAAGGGTGGCCTTGTCTATGCAGATAAGATTTCCACAGTATCTAACACCTATGCCCATGAGATTCAGACACCTTACTACGGTGAGGGACTGGATGGCCTTCTTCGTGCAAGATGGCAGTCTCTCTGGGGTATTGTAAATGGTATTGACTACGATATCTACAATCCACAGAAGGATCCAAAGATTGCTCAACATTATTCCATTAAGACCTTCAGGAAGAACAAGGTTAAGAATAAGCTTGCTCTGCAGAAGAAGCTGGGACTTCCAGAAGATCCAAATGTATTTATGATGGGTATCATTTCTCGTCTTACAGACCAGAAGGGTCTTGACCTGGTTGACCATGCCATGAATGATATGATGACCGATGGTACACAGATGGTTGTACTGGGCACAGGGGATCATCGTTATGAAGATATGTTCCGCTACTATCAGGGAATTCATCCAGCAAAGCTTTCTGCAAATATCTACTTCAGTGATGATCTTTCTCATGAGATGTATGCAGGTTGTGATGCAATTCTTGTTCCATCCAGATTCGAACCTTGCGGCCTGACACAGCTTATGGCACTTCGCTATGGCTCACTGCCAATCGTTCGTGAGACAGGTGGACTGAAGGATACGGTTATTCCTTATAATGAATATGAAAGTTCCGGTACAGGCTTCTCATTTGCAAACTATGATGCAAATGAACTGCTGAATACCATTAACTATGCAAAGCAGGTTTACTATGAGCACCGTGATCAGTGGGATAATATGGTTGCTCGTGCCATGGAGCAGAATTATTCATGGGATAACTCAGCTAAGATTTACGAAAAGCTTTATGATGAAATCTAAGATATTCCTAATGAAAGCATGAGTTTTTGCAATCATGCATAAAATGAATAAGAAATCAGGAGGCGAGTTCTTCTTAGGACTCGCCTTCTCTTATAAGGAGATTAGCCATGGCATTTGATGGCGTAACACTTTCCGCAGTGCTTGCAGAGTGCAAGAGTAAACTGCTCAGTGGAAGAATTACAAAAATCCAGCAGCCTGAAAAGGAAGAAATCATGCTGGTAATCAAAAAAGAAAAAGAAACCAGTCGTCTTATGATGACAGCGGATGCAACACTGCCTCTCATATATCTGGCAGAGGACAATAAGCCTTCCCCGATGACTGCGCCAAATTTCTGTATGCTTCTTCGTAAGTATATAGGTGGTGGTAAAATTGTAGGGATTACACAACCTGGCTTTGAGCGTATTGCGGACTTTGAAATCGAACATCTAAATGAAATGGGAGATGTGGAAAGCATTCATCTGAAATTCGAACTCATGGGACGCCATAGTAATATCATTCTGGTGGGTAGAGATAATCGAATTCTGGATGCTATTAAGCATATTCCAGCAGATGTTTCTTCTGTACGTCTGGTTCTGCCTGGTCAGGAATATGAAATGCCTCCAGCACAGGATAAGAAAGAACCATTTGCTTATCAGGAAAGAGCAGAGTTCGACAAACTCTTTTTAGAGAATGTGGCAGTGGGGAAACTTTTCTCAATGAAGGTAACTGGTTTTTCCAAGCAGACAGGTCAGGAACTGGCAGCTCGTTTGGGACTGGATGAAAGACGAGAAGCCTCAAGTCTGAGTCAGGACGAAAGAGATGCCCTTTACAAGGAGTATCAGAAATTATTACATGCCATCCTGACAGGAAAGTTTGAAGCCACCATTATGTCAGAAGATGGTATCCCTAAGGAATATGCAGCCTATCCCTCTGCCCGTTTCCCAAAGGAAAATCAAAAGTCCTATGACTCCATGTCAAAGCTGCTTAAGGCCTTTTATGAAGAAAGAGAAAAGGCTAATATGATTCGCCAGAAGTCAGGGGATTTAAGACGTGTGCTGGATCATGCTGTGGAAAGAACGGCAAAGAAACTGAACTTACAGGAAAATCAGCTGGCGAGTACAGAGGACCGGGATGATTTTCGTATTTATGGAGAACTGCTTAATACCTATGGTTATGGCCTAAAGGGTGGAGAAAAGAGTCTCACTTGCCTGAACTATTACACAAATGAAGATGTGGAAATACCTTTGGACCCAACAAAGTCTGCATCAGAAAACTCCAAGAGGTACTTTGCTAAATACAATAAGAAAAAGAGAACCTACGAAGCACTTACGAAACTTACAGAAGAAACAAGAGAAGAGTTGGCCTATCTTGAATCTGCCAAGCATGCCCTTTCCATGGCAGAAAGTGAAGCAGACTTAAAGGAACTTCGAAAGGAACTTATAGCTGCAGGTGAAATTAAAACTGTGGTGAAGTCTTTAAAGGAAGAGAGAAGAAATAAGAGACAGGGAGAAACCAAGGCCAAACCTCTTCACTATGTTACAGAAGATGGATACGATCTTTATGTAGGTAAGAATAATCTGCAGAATGATACTCTGACCTTTACTCTGGCAGATGGACATGATATGTGGTTCCATGCCAAGCAGGTTCCAGGTTCCCATGTTATTGCTAAACGTCATGGAAAAGAAGAGTTCCCAGATCACGTATATGAGGCGGCAGCGGCTCTTGCGGCATATTATTCCTCTAGCTCCAATGCAAAGAAAGTGGAGATTGACTACACAGAGAGAAAGAATCTGAAGAAACCACCAGCAGCAAAACCTGGATATGTAATTTATCATACCAATTATTCCATGATGGCAGAGGCAGACATTAATCGCTTTGGCCTCACCCAGGTGGAATAAAGGCTTAATTTATGCACAGTTCATTTGCAGAAAGGGCCAAAAGTTAAGGTTGAATAAATCCATACCATCTCGTATAATAACTTGTTGTATGCCCTTTTAATAGTGGGCAAAATAAAAACCAAAGAGGTTTAGAATGGTTCATAGCATGACAGGATTCGGTCGCGCAGAATATGCGGATGCGGATCGTAAAATCACAGTAGAAATTAAGTCAGTAAATCATAGATATCTTGACCTTGGCGTGAAGATGCCTCGTTCGATTACGAGATTTGAACCAGAAATTCGTAACGTTTTAAAGGATTATATGGAACGTGGTAAGGTGGATTGCTATATCAATTACACCAACCTGAAATCCACTGGTGCAGTTGTAAAATATGATTCTGACGTTGCAAGACAGTATGTGGATCATCTCTTAAACATGAAGGAAGACTTAGGCCTGTATGAAGAATTAAAGCCTAGTATGATTGCTCGTTTCCCTGATGTGTTTACAGTAGATGAGAACTATGATATTGACGATGATGAATACATTTTCATTGAGAAGGTGGTAAGAGAGGCTGGCGAAAAGTTCGCTGAGGCTCGTGCAAAGGAAGGTGCAAACCTGACCAAGGACTTACTTGCCAAGGTTGATGAAATTGAAACAATCGTTGGAAAGATTGAAGAATTTCAGCCTCAGATTATTGAGAATTACAAGGCAAAGCTTCACCAGAAGGTGGAAGATTTACTTGGAAATGCCAATATTGATGAGAACAGACTGATTGAAGAAGTTACAATTTATGCCGATCGCGTTGCCATCGATGAAGAAATGGTACGTCTCAAGAGCCATGTTAAGGCTGTTCGTGATATGCTGCAGTCAGGGGCTGCCATCGGTAGAAAGCTTGACTTCATCATTCAGGAGATGAATAGAGAAGCAAACACAACACTTTCTAAGTCAGATACACTTTCCGTTACTGACTTTGGTATTGACTTAAAGACATGTATTGAAAAGGTACGTGAACAGGTACAGAATCTGGAGTAAGTTCATTTGCAAAATGAAAGCAAATGCTTCCTTCTAATTAAAAAAATGGAGAATTTATGAATAAAAAGGGAAAGCTTATTGTGCTTTCGGGATTCTCTGGTGCTGGTAAGGGAACACTTGTTAAGGCAATGATTCAGAAGTATGGCTACAGCCTGTCTGTTTCAGCAACCACAAGAGATCCTAGACCAGGAGAAGTAGATGGACGTGATTATTATTTCAAGTCTGTTGAGGAATTCCGGAATCTGATTGATTATAATGGATTTATTGAGTGGGCTCAGTATGTGGATAATTACTACGGAACTCCACGTAAGTTTGTGGAAGATGAGCTGGCAGCTGGTCGCGATGTTATCCTTGAAATTGAAGTAAGGGGTGCCATGAATATTAAGGAACAGTATCCAGATGCAGTTCTGATCTTCATTACAACAAAGGATGCTACTACACTTCATGACAGACTGAAAGGCCGTGGTAGTGAGACAGATGACGTAATTGCCAAGCGTATGTCACGTGCTGGCGAGGAAGCAGATCTCATTTCCAATTATGAGTATGTTGTAGTCAACGATGATTTAGATGAATGTGTAGATACAGTTCATGGAATCATTGAAAGCAAGAAATGTGAATTAGAAAATCAGATGGATTTTGTGAAAGAAATCCGTCAGGAATTATTAGATTTTTATGGCTGAGTAGCCGAAAGGAGAATATTATGATACATCCATCTTACCAGGAACTTATGGAGGTTATTAATACTGATGTTGAGCCAGGCGAGCAGCCAGTAGTACAGAGCCGTTATTCAGTAGTACTTGCTACAGCTAAGCGCGCTAGACAGCTCATCGACGGTGAAGAGCCATTAATCGAAGAATCAATCGGCAAGAAGCCTCTTTCCATCGCAGTTGATGAACTGAAATCTGGAGAATTAAAAATCCTTGCTGACGACGAGCAGTAATAGAAGTTAAAATTAAAGCGAACATTTCTGGATGTTCGCTTTAAATTTTTTATAAGAGAAAATCCCATTTGGATTTAGGAGGGGCGGTATGAAATTAAGTGAAATACTTGGGGCATACCCACATAGAAATTTAACAAGTGTAGACGATATTGAAATTACAGCGATTACAAATGATTCCCGTAAGGCGGATTCGGGCTCTCTTTATTTTGCAATCCCAGGTGCCAGAGTAAATGGTGCCTCCTTTATTCCCCAGACACTGGCTGCAGGCGTTTCTGCCATTGTTACAGAGTGTTCCGTGGATGAACTGAACGAATTCCTGGCTGGTACAAGTCTTACCAGTCTTAACATTCCTGTTGTGCAGGTGGATTCTGCAAGAAATGCCATGGGGCTCATGTCTTCCAGGTTCTACGGAGAACCATCCAAGAAGCTGACCATGATTGGTATCACAGGTACAAAGGGAAAAACAACAACTTCCTACATGGTACGTGAAATGCTGGAAAGTGCTGGCATTCCAACCGGCCTGGTTGGCACCATTGAGATTTGTGATGGTAAAAATGTAATCCCTGCTGCCAATACAACACCAGAGTCCATCATCCTTCAGGAAAAGTTAAAGGATATGGTGGCAAATGGATTGCGGGCCTGCGTAATGGAAGTATCTTCCCAGGCTCTTAAGCTTGACCGTATTGCCGGTGTGGATTTTGATTTCGGTATCTTTACAAACCTTTCACCAGACCACATTGGTCCAGATGAACATGATTCCTATGAGGAATATCGTGACTGTAAGAAGAGACTCTTCAATCTTGCAAAGAAGGGTATCTTCAATGTAGATGATGAAGAAAGCTCCTACATGATGGAGAATGTTTCCTGCCAAAAGCTTACCTATGGTAAAAAGGAAGGTGCTGACTTTAGAGCAGCTGGCCATGAACTCTATACACAGGATGGCATTCTGGGAATTCGTTTTGACCTGACAGGAAAAACAGAAGGCAAGATTGAAGTAGATCTTCCTGGTGAATTTAGTATACATAATTCTCTGGCAGCCATTGCGGTTGCTACAGAAATGGGAGTCCCATTTGAAAAGGTTCAGGAAATTCTTCGTACCATTAAGGTAAGAGGAAGAGTAGAGATGGTATCAATCTCTAGTTTATTTACATTCATGATTGACTACGCTCATAATGGAATGAGCTTAAAATCTCTTCTTCTTGCAATCAAGGAATATAATCCAAAACGAATTGTTACCATCTTTGGATGTGGTGGCAACAGAGCGAAATCTCGTCGTTATGAGATGGGCGAGATGTCTGGTAAGTATGCAGATTTATCCATTATTACCAGCGATAATCCACGTTTTGAAGAACCTCAGGATATCTTAAATGATATTAAGACAGGTCTTGCCAGGACAGATGGAAAGTATGTAGAAATTATTGATCGTAAAGAAGCGGTTCGCTATGCCATTATGCATGCAGAACCAGGTGACATTATTATCCTTGCTGGTAAAGGCCACGAGGATTATCAGGAGATTCGCGGCGTCAAGTATCATATGGATGAGCGTGAGCTCGTGAAAGAAGTTTTGGAGGAAGAGGATGTCACAAAGATATGCGGATATCGTAATTGACTTATCCCATGAGGCAGTGGACCGACCATTTTCCTATCGGATCCCTGATGAACTTAGCAGCCGAGCCGGTATTGGTTCGGCTGTTTATGTTCCGTTTGGCAATGGAAATAAGAAGCGTCTGGGTTATATTATCGATATTACAGATAAGCCCAAATGGGATCCGGCAAAGACCAAATCCATTTTGGAAATTCCAGATTCTCATCTGGCAGTAGAGACCAGGATGATTCGTCTGGCTTTCTGGATGAAGGAGCATTATGGCTCCACCATGATTGCTGCTTTGAAAACCGTAATGCCAGTAAAAGAAAGAGTGGGTAAGAAAAAGACAGAGATAGATCTGTCGGATTTTGAGCCAGACTTTTCAGCCATTGATAATTTGAATGAGGAACAGCAGCGAATCCTGGATGATTTCTCAAAGGATTTCCGGGAAGGCAGAAGAGAAACTTATCTGCTTAAGGGAATTACTGGTAGTGGAAAAACAGAGGTTTACATCCGCATGGCTGAGTATGTGATCAGTCAGGGAAAGGATGTTATTGTTCTGGTACCAGAGATTGCTCTGACTTACCAGACCATTGCCAGATTTAAGACTCGTTTTGGAGAGCAGATTTCCATCTTAAATTCCCGCCTCAGTAAGGGTGAGAAGTATAGAGAGTTTGAGAAAGCAAAGTCTGGACAGACTCGTATTATGATTGGACCTCGTTCTGCTCTCTTTGCGCCTTTTCAGAATCTGGGACTCATTATTATCGATGAAGAGCATGACAATGCTTATAAGAGCGAAAAGACACCAAAGTATCATGCCAGAGAAACGGCAATTCAGCGTGCCAGTATGGAAGGAGCGTCAGTAGTGCTGGGATCTGCAACACCCTCTCTGGAAAGCTTTTATAAAGCCCAGCAGGGCCTGTATAAGCTTTATAAGCTGGAGAAGAGAGCAACAGGTTCTTCCCTTGCAAATGTGATTGTGGCGGATATGAGAGATGAATTACATAAGGGAAATACTTCCATCTTTTCTCACCCACTTTACAATGCCATGAAGGAAGCTTTTGAAGCAGGAAATCAGGTAATGTTATTCCTGAACAGACGAGGTTATAACACTTCTGTATTTTGCAGAGACTGCGGTAAGGCTATTCAGTGTCCTCATTGTGACGTATCCCTTTCTTTGCATAAGGGTGGAAAACTGATGTGTCACTATTGTGGTTTTTCCCAGCCTATGCCAAATGAATGCCCGCATTGTCATTCGAAGATGATTGATGGAGCAGGAGTGGGCACTCAGCTTGTGGAAAGACAGGTGAAGAAGTTCTTCCCAGAGGCAAGAACTCTTCGTATGGATAAGGATACCACCCGGAATAAGGATGACCATGGTAAGATTATTGAGGCTTTCCGTAAACATGAGGCCGATTGTCTCATTGGAACCCAGATGATTGTAAAGGGCCATGATTTTCCTAATGTAACCGTGGTGGGAGCAATCCTTGCGGATCTTGGTCTTTTTGATAGTGATTTTCAGTCAGGGGAGAGAACTTTTGATCTGCTTACCCAGGCAGTGGGACGTGCAGGTAGAGCCAGCAAAGCCGGTACAGCAGTTATTCAGACCTATCAGCCTGACCATTATGCCATTGAAACAGCGGCAAGACAGGATTATGACGCTTTCTATCAGCAGGAAATCAGCTACCGAAAACTCCTGCATTATCCTCCTGTGGATCATATGCTTTGTGTCCAGATCCAGGCCAAGGCTGAGGAAGTGGCAATTGACCTTTCTGCACGGATTGCAGGCTATCTGAAGAGAGAATTTGAGACTTGTGATATAATAGGTCCGTCAGATGCCTTGATTTACCGAATGAATGACATCTATCGACGAGTTATTTACATGAAGAGTTCGGAATATGCTGACCTTTCCAGGGCGGCTGAACTTGTATTAAATGGCTGTCGAATTATTGATATTGGAAAAATGAATGCAGAGGTAAGCTTTGACTTCAATCCTTTGCATCTAAGCTGACAATTAATGACTGTTCCTGTGCGCAGTCCATTTGCAGGCTGGGCCGGACACAAAATGAAAGGAGAATTCCCTGTGGCAATTCGTAATATTAGAGTAGAGGGTGACGATGTTTTAAGAAAGAAGTGTAAGCCGGTTATGGAGATGACTCACCGCCTTTCTGAGCTGATTGATGATATGTTCGATACAATGTATGAGGCAAATGGCGTTGGCCTTGCTGCACCTCAGGTTGGCGTGCTTCGCCGTATCGTTGTAATCGATGTTATGGATGGCAATCCACTTTGTCTTGTAAATCCTGAAATCGTTGAAACAAGTGGTGAGCAGCGTGGACTGGAAGGATGTCTTTCTCTGCCAGGACTTGAGGGAGAAGTTTCTCGTCCAGATCACGTTGTTTGTAAGGCACTTGATCGCAATATGCAGCCAATCACAGTTAAGGGAGATGGCCTGCTGGCACGTTGCATCTGTCATGAATTAGACCACCTGGATGGTGTGCTTTACCGTGATAAGGCAGATGGAGACCTCTTTAAGGTTGAACCTATGGTTGACGGAGAAAAGGAAGAATAATTTTGTAAATGAGATTGCCGGCGGAATTTTTGCCGGAGATAAATGGAGAACTAGCTTGAAAATCGTTTATATGGGAACACCAGATTTCGCAGTTGCCCCAATGCTGGCTATTGCGAAGAAACATGAAGTACTTGCTGTATTTACACAGCCAGACAGAGAAAGTGGACGTGGTAGAAAAATTCAGAAGTCAGACGTAAAGGTGGCTGCTGAAACCTTAGGCTGCCCAATTTATCAGCCAGACAGACTGCGTGACCAGGAGAATATTGATATTCTGAAAGAACTTAATCCTGACCTTATCGTAGTTGCTGCCTACGGACAGATTCTGTCTGAAGAAATTCTAAATATTCCAAAGTATGGATGCATTAACATTCATGCATCCATTCTTCCGAAGTATCGTGGAGCTTCTCCAATTGAGGCATCTATCCTTAACGGGGATGAAGAGACTGGCGTTACCATTATGTATATGGCAAAGGGACTGGATACAGGTGATATCATTTCCATTGCTACTACAGAAATTCGTGATGAGGATAATACAGAAACTCTTACAGCCAGACTCTCTACCATGGGAGCTGAACTTGTAGTAAAGACAATTCCAACTTTAGAGGATGGTACAGCAAGTCGTACTCTGCAGAAGGATGAAGAATCCTGCTATGCAGGTAAGCTGACTAAGGAAATGGGAAGAGTTGACTTTAATGACTCTGCCAGGATGGTGAATCGTAAGATTCATGCTTTTTATCCTTGGCCATGTGCTGTTACAAGTTTAAGAGAAAAAACATGCAAGCTCTTAGATGCAAGAGCTTTGGATGAAAAAAAGGTTTCCGCAATGCTTACAGATCTGGGAATTTCTGATGTGAAGCCTGGACAGGCATTTGCCATCACTAAGAAGAAATTCTTTATCAGATGCAAAGAAGGCGCTCTTGAGATTTTAAAGTTACAGCCGGAATCAAAGAAGCCAATGGATACAGTAGCTTTCCTGAATGGTTTCCATTTAGAGGCTGGGGAAGAGTTCGGCAAGTAAGTCGAATTTTTTGAAAGTAAGGAATCAATAGGAGTTTTCAATTTGAAAATCAATGAAAGAGAAATCTGTTACGATATATTAAATCAATGGTCTTTGGATGAGACTTTATTTAGTGATATTTTAGAGACCAGCCTTCGTAAGGTTCAGTTTGAAGAGAAGAGCGTCCGTGCTTTTGTGACGCGTCTCTCCACTGGCGTGGTGGAACGAAAGATTACCCTGGATCGTGCCATTCGCCTTTTTTCCACAACTAAATTTGAAAAGATTAAGCCAGAAGTATTAACCATTCTTCGTATGGGAATCTACCAGATTCTTTTTATGGACAGCGTGCCAGATCGTGCTGCCATTTTTGAGTCAGTAGAACTTGCAAAAGCCCATCATTTCAATGGACTTGCTGGCTTTATGAATGCGGTTTTAAGAGCTGTGAGCCGTGACGTTCAGGAAGGACAGCTTGCTAAACTCTGTGAAGAAAATCCATCTGTGAAATATTCTGTACCTAAGTGGCTGGTGGATTTATTGGTTGAAACCTTTGGAAAGGATTTAGCCTTTACTATTCTGGAAGATCAGTTTGTCAATCATGCAACCTCCATTCGTGTAAACCGGAGCAGAAGCACAGTGGAAGAAGTAAAAGAAATCCTGAATGCCCGTGGTGTTAAGGTAGAAGAAGGTTCTTATTCCAAGCAGGCCTTAAAGATTTCACAATATGACTTTATTCGAAGACTTTCTGGCTTTGCAGAAGGTTTCTTTACCGTTCAGGATGAGTCCTCCATGATGGCTGTGGAAGCTATCGGTATTCAGCCAGGAGACCTGGTGTTTGATCTTTGTGCGGCACCTGGTGGTAAGACCACCTATGCAGCAGAACTGACGGGACCAGAAGGTAGAGTTATCAGCCGTGATGTGTCAAAGGATAAGACAGATCTCATCAGAGAAAATGTGGAAAGACTGATTCTTCCGAATGTTGTAATGGAAGAAAGAAGTGCTCTGGATCCAGACACAGAAAATTATGATAAAGCAGATGTAGTAATTTGCGATGTGCCTTGTTCTGGCCTTGGTGTTATGAGCCGTAAGACAGATATTAAGTATCATGTAAAGAAGGACTCAGCAAAGGTACTGAGCCAGCAGGGACTGGAAATCTTAAAGAAGGGCGCGTCTCTCGTAAAGAAGGGCGGAAAGCTTCTTTTCTCAACCTGTACCATTCTTCCTGAAGAGAATCAGGAAAATAGAGAACGCTTCATGAACTGGGCAAATGAAATCGGCATGCCTTTTGAACTTGTGGATGAGAAACAGTACATTCAGGGAAGAGATAATTGTGACGGTTTCTATTATGCAGTGATGAGAAAACTTTAAGGCGTGAATTGAAAAAAATCTTGATAATTCTTAATTGAGAAATGATAAATCAGTAAATTTATAAACTTGAGAAGTAAACAAAATATATGAATACACAAAACGAAAATAATACGGATGCATTAAATCCATATAATACGATTTCCAAAGCCGAGTTTGAGTCTCGAATGGCTACTCAGGAAATGGATAAGGAACTGGTAACATCAAAAGCGGATATTGGCTCTATGGATATGGAAGAGCTTACAGCCTACGTACTGGAAAAGGGCTGGCCTAAGTTCCGTGCCAAGCAGATTTATGACTGGTTGCATAAGAAATTTGTGGCCAATGCTGAGGAAATGAAGAATCTGCCTAAGGATATGAGGGAAACTCTGGATGGGGATATATTACGTGTCAGAATGGAAACCAAGCAGGAATCCAAGTCTGATGGTACGATTAAGTTCCTCTTTGCCATGGAAGATGGACAGATGATTGAAACTGTTTTTATGCGTTATAAGTATGGCAATTCCATTTGCATTTCTTCCCAGGCAGGATGCCCCATGGGATGTGCTTTCTGTGCTTCCACCATCGGTGGATGGAAGAGAAATCTGAGACCGTCGGAAATGCTGGGGCAGATTTATGAAGCCATGAGACTGACAGGAGAACGTATTTCCAATGTGGTTGTCATGGGGACAGGAGAGCCTTTCCGAAATTTTGATCATTTGATTCAGGCAATTAGACTACTTACTTCCCAGCAGGGTTATAACTTAAGCGGAAGAAATATCACAGTATCTACCTGTGGTGTAGTGCCTCGCATTTATGAGCTGGCAGAAACGGGAATTCCAATTACTCTGGCTTTATCTCTGCATGCACCAACGGATGAGAAGAGAAAGACTTTGATGCCGGTTGCACATCTCTATACCATTCAGGAAACTCTGGATGCCTGCTCTCAATATTTTGAGAAGACAGGACGTCGTGTGTCCTGTGAGTACAGCCTTATGTCTGGCATTAATGATGGACCAGAAGATGCCAAACTTTTGGGTCAGTTACTGGCCAAGAGAAACTTCCATGTTAACCTGATTCCCATCAATCCGGTTAGTGAAAGAGACTTCAAAGCAACCAGTAATGACGCGGTTTTAGGCTTCAAAAATACTCTTGAAAAATATCATATAAATGTTACTATTAGAAGAAGTTTGGGCGGAGATATTGACGCCGCCTGTGGTCAGTTAAGGAGAAAGTACGAGGGTTAGATTTGGAAGCGTACGGTAAGACGGATACGGGAAAACAGAGGAGTACGAATCAGGACTCTATCTTCATTTCCACAAAACCGATTGGACCTCTGCCAAATCTTTTCATTGTTGCCGATGGAATGGGTGGTCATGCCGCTGGTGATTTTGCATCACGGTATGCGATTAATGTTGTCACAAAGTTTGTGAGGGGCTCTACAATTAAGAGCCCAATTTCTCTGTTAAAGAGAGCCTTCATTCTGGCGAGCCACAAGTTATTTGAAGAGGCGGAGAAAGATAAAGATAAATATGGTATGGGCACAACCATGGTGGCAGCTGTTATCGTGGATGGCGAGCTCTTTGTCGCCAATATCGGGGACAGCAGACTCTATGTGCTGAAAGATGATATCCAGCAGGTTACGATGGATCATTCTCTTGTGGAAGAAATGATTCGAAATGGACAGCTGGACCGTAAGAATGGACGAAATCATCCAGAGAAGAATATTATCACAAAGGCCATGGGGTCTCGTGACGAGGCCATGCCTGATTTCTTTGAGCTGACACTTGATCAGGGTGACAAAATTCTGATGTGTTCAGACGGATTGTCAAATATGGTTGAAGATGACGAAATTTGTGATATTTTGTTAGATAGTGAGAACGACGAGAAGGCGGTATCCTCATTAATTGATAAAGCCAATTACTATGGTGGTAACGATAACATTTCCACGATTGTAATAACCGTGTAGAGAGGTGTAAATAAATGTTAAATCCGGGAACGATTTTAGATGATCGGTACGAAATTGTAGACGTAGTCGGCGCCGGCGGCATGTCTACTGTATATAGAGCAAAGGATGAAAGACTTAAGAGATACGTTGCAGTAAAGGTACTCAAGTCTGATTATGCACAGGATGCTACCTTTGTATCAAAATTCAGAGTAGAAGCTCAGTCCTCAGCTGGACTGACTCATCCTAATATTGTAAGTGTTTATGATGTATGCGAAGACCAGGGGCTCTATTTTATTGTTATGGAGCTGGTGGAAGGTATTACATTAAAACAATACATCAATCTCAATGGCCGCTTAAGAATGGATCAGGCTATTACATTCTCAATACAGATTGCATCAGCCTTAGAAGCAGCCCATGAACATCATGTAATTCACCGTGATATCAAACCTCAGAATATTATTGTATCTAAATCAGGAAATATTAAGGTGACTGACTTTGGTATTGCAAAGGCTGCTACCTCTACAACTATGTCTACAACAGGTATTGGCTCTGTACATTACATTTCCCCAGAGCAGGCTCGTGGTGGCTATAGTGATGAGAGATCAGATATTTATTCCCTTGGTATTACTATGTATGAGATGGTTACAGGCCGTGTTCCTTTTGAGGGTGACACCAATGTAGCAATAGCTCTTATGCATATTCAGAATGAAATTACTCCACCAAGAGAATTATATCCTGATATCTATCCATCTTTTGAAAAGATTATTATGAAGTGTACCCAGAAGAAGCCTGAAAGAAGATACCTTACTTCTGCTGCACTGATTGCGGATTTAAACCGTGTTAAGGAAAATCCGAATATCGATATCGTGGTTGCACCTACTGGTGTTTCCAACGCACCTACTCAGATGTTCTCTGCAGATGATATGCAGAAGATTAAGGAGCAGAGTGCCCAGAAGCCTGTTGCAGACGACACAATCGTGGCAGGTGTAAAAGCAAATCCTGTAAGTGATGCACAGCCTTCTTTGGAACCAGATCGTTCCAGACTGGATCAGTTGATTCAGGATTCTGATGAAGATGATTTCTTCGATGATGACGATGATGCCTACCAGCGTGATGAAGAACCTGTAGTAAGTCAGCCAAAGGGCGGTGGACTGAAGAAGGTTGATGATTATGATTCCTATTCAGATTACGAAGATGAAGAGGATATTGATTATGCAAAGCATGATGAGGAAGATGTAGATCCAAAGCTTGCAAAGGCTGTTACAATCGGCGGTATTGCAGCTGCTCTCATCATTGTGGTAATTATCTTTGTGGTAATCGGTAATATCGCTGGTTGGTTCCATTTCGGAAAGAAAACAACAGAAGATACGACAGCTGAAGTTGTTTCTGAAGAATTGAAGCTTCCAAATATTGTGGGGTTATCTGAAGATGCTGCCGTCAAGACATTAACAAATTCTGGATTCACAGAGGCAATGTACTCTATTGAGAAGGTTGCTTCCACGGATGTAAAGGAAGGTTATGTCATTTCAACTAGCCCAGAGGCTGGCACAATGGTAGCAACAAATTCTACACCTGTTATTGTTACAGTTTCAGCAGGACCAGAAGATAAAGAAGTTCCAGATGTTACAAACAGGACAGAAGATGAAGCTAAGGCCCTTCTTGAAGAAGCAGGCTTTAAGGCTACAAGTAAGTTTGACTTCAGTGATGATGTTGATGAAAAACTTGTAATGACACAGTCACCAGCTGCTTATGAAAAGGCTGCAGAGGGAACAACTGTTGTACTTACCATTAGTAATGGTCCTAAGGTAAAGGAAACAACAGTTCCTGATGTTAGAAATCAGGATGTAGCTACTGCCAAGAAAGCAATCGAAGATGCTAACCTTGTAGTTGGCGACGTAAATGAAGTATACAACTCAGATGTAGCGCAGGGTCAGGTTATCGACCAGACAATCGCTGGTGGTACTGAGACGAAGGAAGGCACAAAGGTTGGTCTTACTGTTAGTAAGGGACCTGAAACAAAGACATATAATGGTTCTGTAACTGGTACAATCACAGTAAATGATGGTGCCAATCTTGTGGGACCTACTTATACAGTAACTGCATATATTAGTGATGAAAGTGGCCTTCACAAGGCGACAACAGTACAGGTCGATGCAGCGTCTGCTACATCTATTACACTGGCTGGTTCTGTTGGTGGACTTGCTTCTGATACAGGTACTGTATATTTCTCTGTAATTAACGATGCTACACAGGAAGATATTTCTCAGTATTATTCTTCAAACTTAACAGTTAACTATCGTCAGGAGTAATTACAATTAAAACAGGACTTATAAGAAAAGGTGTCGGCGGCTTCTACTATGTGGATGCCGCAGATGCCTTTTTTACGCAGACACAAAATCAAATATATGAATGCAAGGCCAGAGGCGTTTTTCGTAATAAGAAAATCAAGCCTCTTGTTGGTGACTTTGTAGAAATCGAAGTATTGGATGAAGAAAAGAAACTGGCTAATATTGAAAAAATTCTGGAGAGAAAGAATGCCTTAATCAGACCGGCTGCTGCCAACGTGGATCAGGTTGTGATGATTTTTGCTGTAAAGAATCCAGAACCAAATCTGGGTCTGGTGGATCGTTTCCTTCTCAATATGGAAGCCCAGGAAACCAAGGTTATTTTGGTGCTTTCAAAAATTGATTTGGATGAGGATGGTTCAATCCGTAAAAAGATTTCTGAAATCTATCAGAAGGCAGGCTATGAATCTTATCCAATTTCAACCAAGACCGGAGAGGGGATGGATGAACTTCGCTCTGTACTGGAGGGAAAGACCAGTGTCTTATCTGGACCAAGTGGAGTTGGAAAGTCATCCCTTATTAATGTTTTGAAGCCGGGCTTTGAGGCAGAAGTAGGATCCCTCAGTGAAAAAATCAGTAGAGGAAAGAATACGACTCGCCATACGGAGCTCTTAGATCTTTCAGAGGGAACTCGTATTATGGATACACCGGGCTATTCATCCATTGAACTCATCACCCAGGAAGAAAAGGATTTGCAATATGACTTTAGGGAATTCCTGCCTCATGTTGGAAATTGTAAATTTACTGGATGTATGCATATGGCGGAGCCAGGTTGTGCGGTAAAGGCGGCAGTGGAAGATGGCCTGATCGCAAAGGAAAGATATGAAAATTACAAGAAATTATATGAAGCCTTAAAGGACAGGAGGAAATGGTAATGCGTGATAGAATTTTATCTCCATCAATGCTTAGCGTTGATTTTTGTAATATGGAAAGAGAACTAAAAAATGTAGTGAATGCTGGTGCACAGTGGATGCATGTGGATGTAATGGATGGTACTTTTGTTCCAAACATCTCATTTGGCGCACCTGTTATGAAGTATGTCCGTAAGGCTCTGCCTGATACTTTCCTGGATGTTCATTTGATGGTGGAAGAACCAATCCGTTACCTGAACGACTGGAAGGCAAATGGGGCTGATATTCTTTGCATTCATGCAGAAGCAGTAAAGCATTTACATAGCGCTGTCATGGAGATTAGGAAAGCTGGTCTTAAGGTGGGAGTTGCCCTGAATCCAGCAACTCCTGTTTCCGTTTTGGAATATGTCATGAATGATATTGATATGGTACTTGTTATGAGTGTGAATCCTGGATTTGGTGGACAGAAGTTCATTCCTTCTGCTCTTCGTAAAATCAAGGAAGTTCGCCAGATGGAAGAGCGCCTTGGCGCCAGTGTCGACGTAGAAGTTGATGGTGGTGTAAATCTGGATAATGTGGATGATGTACTGGCAGCTGGTGCAAATGTAATTGTTGCAGGTTCTGCTGTATTTGGTGGAGATTCCGAAGAGAATGTGAAGAAGTTCCTGGAACACTTTGCAAGTGCGAATTAGATTTTAGATAATATTCGAAAGAAAGAGTAAATTTATGCAGGCTGAAGGAAAGTCAATTATCATTGTTGCCGGTGGCAGTCTTGATATGAGTCAGGTGAAAGAAAAGATTGAAGAGACCAAAAATCCCTTCGTCATAGGTGCGGACAGAGGTGCTATTTTTCTACTGGACGCAGGCATCATACCTTCTCTTGCTGTGGGGGATTTTGACTCCATCACAGTGGATGAAAAGGAAAGACTTTCTGATGTAAAGAGTGTGGAAACTTTGAATCCTATTAAGGATGACACGGACTTTGAGCATGCATTAAGAAGGGCTATAGATATGAAGCCTGAGAGGATTACCATATTTGGTGTAACAGGCAGCAGACTGGATCAGACTATGGCCTCTATCAATCTTTTGGCTTTATGCCTGGAGGCAAATATTCCGGCATTAATTCAGGATAGAACCAATCGTATTCGTATGATTAATGGCGATTTTTCTATTCAGAAGAAGGATGCTTTTGGAAAGTATTTTTCTATACTCCCATTTGATTCCCTGGTTGAGGATATTTCTTTAAAGGGATTTGCTTACGAAGTGGATCATCTGACCCTGAAAAAAGAAATTAGTCGCGGTGTCAGTAATGAGATTAAAGACGATTTAGCTTTTGTTTCCTGCAAGGGGCGTCTATTAATCATGGAAACAATGGATTAAATTTTGAGGAATTTAGGTAAGGGTTAGACATGAAAAAACATGAAACACAGGAACTGAATATTCTTACCTTCTGTAGCGGAAAGAATGCTCTTAATGTGGGGCTGGCTCTTTCCTCTACAATTTTTATGTGTGGCTTCCCAGCTCTTATTATCCTGCCATTTTACATCTATCTATTTGGTGCAGGAATGATTTGGCTTGTTCTGGGGGCCTTTCTTTCTATGCTTTTAATTTGGTATTACGCATCCTACAGACTGATGCGCTATTCCCGTAAGGCAGAGGGGCTATATACCATTCCGGGTTATCTTAGATTCCGCTTTTCTGGTGGTAAGGGATATCCGGGACTTGTGGCAGCTCTGGAAATTACCATGCTGACACTGATTTGTCTGTCTCTGATTCTCAATGAAGCAGGACTGATTGTGGAGAGAATTTTCCGTATTCCAACCGCTTTGTCCAATGCACTGATTTTGGTAATCATACTGATTCCTCTTGCAAAGAGAGGCTTTGCTTATATTACAAACTCTGCCATTGTCAAAGCATTCATTCTTTTACTCTGTCTTCTTATTTGCACACTGCATATCTATACATCCATGAATATTAAAGAAATTGTGGAAAATACAATGCGCAGTGGTATTAAGGGCAGTGTTAGTGTTTATATCAATATTCTTTTCCTGGATAATAAGGTGATGGGACCTACAGATTATTTATCCAACATTTCTTTGGGATTTTTGATTATTGGATGTCCAAGTGTACTTATGGGCTTTCTCTTTGGAAAAGATGGTCAGAAGTTAAATGCGGGAAAGAGATTATCTTTACTCTTTTTTGTCATCTTTACAGGGGTTGCTGCCTTCTTTGGCGGTTCTCTTCGCGGGTATATGTATCCAATTGGGGTAACAAAATCTTTATCTGAATTTATAATGAATCTTTTCCAGGCTTTTATTAAAAATGGTAGCTGGGGAATTGTTGCGGGCATCTCATTTGCCATTGCGGTGGTGGTGGCTTGTATGATTCTTGTGGAGACTTGCATTTATCTACTTATTGCCACGGTGGCAAAGGATATTTTGCAGGATGGAAGATTGGTGAGACTGCCTAAGGAACATGATGCCAAGGCTCTTTATATTACTGAGGTGTGTGTGGCAATCCTGGCATTCTTTTTGACCTTTATGGTGAGAGAACTTCGCATGGAGGGAGTGCTTATTATCCTGGCGATTCTTTCTTGTTCCATGGGTCCGGTGGTTATGATTTCGCTTCTGTGGAAGAGAATGAATTCTGTTGGTTGTCTGGTGGGACTTATGAGTGGATTCTTCTCTGTTCCTTTTTACAAGTTTGTACCACTGATTGAAGTGGCAGGAGAGAAGGTCAGCATTTGTACTGCCATGGACGTAAATGCTATTCTTTTATCCATGGCTACAGGAAGTGTGTTGATTTTGTTGACTTCACTAATTAGCCCGAAGCCAAATGAGAAACAGATTCAGGACTTCATGGATGTTAAAAATCGACTGGTTTAAGCTCATCACATGAAAGGTAATGAGCTAGAAGTATAAAAAATACAGGCCTTCAGTTCCGAACCTGAAGGCCTGCTAGACGATACACTATTCATAAGGTGAGAGAGTTATGAAATATTGCGTGCTATTTATGTAACTAACTATACCCTATAAATATGAACAAAGTATTAACAAATACAAAAGTTACTGTAAAAAATCGATACTTATATCAAAAATATGGTGAAAATTTAGATGTTTAGAGAAAATGAGTCAATCATAAGTAAGGCAGATGTGCTGAAATATCTGTATTCCAAACTTCCAATCGGTGCGGTTGAGAGAGTGGGCTTTGTGCGGGCTGGTGATTTTAAGGCAGATCCGGATACTGCAATCAAAAGAGTGCAGAAAGAATTTCCAAGTGGTTCCATTGTGGTACGTTCTTCTTCTGTAAAAGAAGATTCCTACCTTACTTCCAATGCAGGTCACTTTGACAGTGTTCTTCATGTGGATGCCAGCTCCAAGGAAGAAGTGGGCAAGGCTATTGAGCATGTACTGGCTTCCTACCTGGAAGGGGAAGAAGAATATGAGGGATTTCTGGATGAGCAGGTTTTGATTCAGACAGAATCGGAAAATGTAATTTGCGCCGGCGTAATTTTTACCAGAGATATTCGTCAGAATCGCCCTTACTTTACAATCAATTATTCAGAGGATGGCACCACAGATGCTGTTACTTCCGGTAGAGGCGGTAAGGTGCTTCATATTGCAAGAGATATTGATGAAGAAATGGTGCATGGTATGTTCCGGCCACTGATTCATCTGGTTCGAAGAATCCTGGAACTTACCAGCATTGATAATCTGGATATTGAATTTGGTATTCGCAAAAATGGAACCGTAGTAATTTTCCAGTGCAGACCTCTTGCTGCTGTTATTGGGAAAGAAGTATTGGCCAGTGATGAAGAAATATTTCAAGCTCGTCAGGATGCGCATTCCATTTACCAGAATTTAAATGACATCCTGTCGGATATGGCGTTCTGGAATCCGTCCGAGATTATTGGAGATAATCCATTCCCTCTGGATTACAGTCTTTATCGGGAGATTATTACTGCCTATATCTGGAGTGCGGGAATTTCTTCTATGGGCTACCACTATGTGAATGGGGATCTTATGTATCAGTTGGGCAATAAGCCTTATATTTCTGTGGATAAATCCTTTGAGGGATTAATTCCGGAGGCTTTGCCACCAAGACTGCAGAAGAAGTTAAAGACTTACTATATAAATAGACTGATCGATGATCCTTCGGCTCACGATAAGATTGAATTTGAAATTGTTTTCTCTGTTTATGATTTCTGCACAGATGAAAATCTGGATAAGCTTCTGGATTATGGCTTTACAAAAAATGAGATTATGCAGATTCGTCGTAGTCTCTTTTCTATTACAGAGCTGGCTGTTCGTTCTTACTCAGAAATTTATCAGGAGGATATGCAGTCCCTGGAAAATATGAGAGTGCTTCGTCATGATATCCGTCATGCGGGAGGACTTACCAGCACGGATCCAAAGCTGCTTTTGGACTTTGTGGGCCAGTTACTGGAATCGATTAAATCCGATGGTACACCACAGTTCTCTCGTATGGCACGACTTGCCTTTATTGCAAAGTCCTTTACCAAGACTTTGGTTTCCAAGGGCTATGTTTCCAATGAGAGAATGGATCTTTTCAATCGTTCCATTAATACCGTGGCCTCAGACTTTGAACGTGATTTCGATGCCCTGAGTGCAGGGGAACTGTCAAAGGAAAAGTTCAATGATAAGTATGGCCATTTAAGACTGGGAACTTATAATATCCGAACAGATTGTTATTCAGATATGTACTTTGAACAGACGGAAACCCCTGCGGTATCTGTTCATAAGGAAAAGATTGTTACAGACTTTACTCCACATCTGGAGGCTGTACAGAGAGCTCTGGATGATTATGAAATGGATTTTGATGCGGAGGTCTTACTGGATTACATTCGGAAGACCACAGAGAATCGAGAGTTTTTCAAGTTTGAATTCACCAAGTCTTTGAGTCTGCTCTTAAATATTCTTATTCATTTTGGTAAAGTCACAGGAATTGAACGAAATGATCTTTCTTATCTCACCATTACAGATTTCTTTATGTATAGTGAAATGGAAGACCTGCTTCCATATTTGAAGGAAAGAATTCAAATGAATAAGAAAATCTTTGAGATTAATTCCTGCCTTATGCTGCCGGAAATAATATTTGCGGAACAGGATATTGATGAGATTGCAGAAGCTGCTTCTCGTCCAAACTTTATTACATCAGCCAATGTAACAGCGCCTGTGGTATTGCTGGATCAGGCGGGTAGTGACGTGGATATCGATGGTAAGATCGTAGTTATTACCAAGGCAGATCCTGGTTATGACTGGATTTTCACAAGAAATATTGCGGGCTTTATTTCCAGATATGGTGGTGCGGCATCCCATATGGCTATTCGATGTGCAGAGTTTAATGTGCCTGCTGCCATTGGTTGCGGAGAACGTATTTTTCATGATGTATGTCAGATGCAGATGGTTCGTCTGGATTGTCAAAAGCATCAGATTTCAGAACCTTAAGTTTGAGAAAAATCACATCAAATTTACTGAAAATTTGAATGCTCTATGATATACTTGAACAGATTGAAAAACTTATTCGACGAGAGTCGCAGAAAGAGGAATTCATGGAATTGAATCGTATTTTATTAAAACTTAGTGGAGAAGCACTTGCAGGAAATGCAGGAAAGGGTTTCTCTGAAGACGAAGTTATGAGAGTTGCTTCTGAAGTTAAGAAGGTTACAGATCTTGGCATTCAGGTTTGTGTGGTAATCGGTGGTGGAAACTTCTGGAGAGGTCGTTCCTCAAATGATATGGACCGCGTAAAGGCTGATCAGATTGGTATGCTTGCCACAGTTATGAACTGTATTTATGCAGCAGATGCCTTCCGTAGAGCAGGAATGAAGACTCGTATTATGACACCATTTGTATGTGGTGATGTTGCTGAACTTTACGTAAGAGACAAGGCCATTGAAGCCATGGAAAATGGAGAAGTTGTATTCTTCGCGGGTGGTTCTGGACACCCTTATTTCTCAACAGATATGCCAGCAGTACTTCGTGCTGTTGAAACAAAGTGCGATGCTGTTCTTTCAGCAAAGGCAATTGATGGCGTATATGATTCTGATCCAAAAATCAATCCAGATGCAAAGAAGTTCGAAGAAATGGAAATGTCTGATATCGTTGATAAGAAGCTTGGAGTTATTGACCTTGCTTCCGCAGTGCTTGCTATGGAACAGCATATGCCAATGATTCTTTTCGGTCTCAACGAAGAAGGTTCTATTCTTCGTGCAGTTAAGGGCGAAAAAGTTGGTACAAAGATTAACGCTTAATTAGAAATCAGACCGCTGTGCATGCGGTTCAAAAAATAACATTCATGTATGGAGGACACAAAAATGGTTTACACAGAGAAGATGGACAAGGCAATTGACGCCCTTGAAAATGATTTTGGAACAATTCGTGCGGGTAGAGCAAACCCACACATGCTTGATAAGCTTAAGATTGATTATTATGGAACACTGACAGGAATTCAGGGTGTTGCGAACGTATCTGTTCCGGATGCTAGAACACTTATGATTACTCCTTGGGAGCCAAAGATGGTTAAGGATATCGAGAAGGTTATCGTAGCTTCTGATCTTGGTCTTACACCAAACAACGATGGTAAGAACATCCGCCTTCAGCTGCCAGAAATGACAGAAGAGAGACGTAAGGATCTTGCTAAGGACATCAAGAAGAAGGGTGAGGATGCAAAGGTTGCTATCCGTAACGCTCGTCGTGATGCAAACGATGAAGCGAAGAAGCTTAACAAGGCTGGCGAATTATCTGATGATGATTTAAAGGCTGAGGAAGAAGATATCCAGAAGACAACAGATAAGTACATCAAGCAGATTGATGAGATGGTTGCAGTAAAGACAAACGAAATCATGACAATTTAGTAATGATTATTTGGCCTGCCTTTCAAGTTCGGGAAGGCAGGCCTTTATTTTTGAATTTTGTGCAAATGAGATGCGCAGTCCATTTGCAGGAAGAAAAGGAGAAATACTATGGCAGATGAAGAGAGAGGAATCCCTCAGCATGTAGCGATTATCCTGGATGGTAATGGAAGATGGGCAAAGCAGAAGCATATGCCTAGAACTTTTGGTCACCGTGCTGGTGCCAAAACTCTGGAGACAATCTGTGATGATGCCTGGGAGCTGGGTGTTAAATACCTGACGGTTTATGCATTTTCTACGGAGAACTGGAAGCGTTCTGTGGAAGAAGTGACTGCCATTATGTCCATTTTAAGAAATTATCTGGAGACATCCATTGCCCGTGCCAATAAGAATAATATGCGTGTGCGTGTTATTGGTGAAAGACACAGACTGGATCCAGATATTCAGGTAGCAATTACAAATCTGGAGGAAGCGACCAAGGATAATACGGGACTCCAGTTCAATATTGCCCTGAACTATGGCGGAAGAGATGATATTGTTCGTGCCATGCAGAAGGCGGCTGGCCTTGTGGCAGAGGGCAAACTTTCCCCTGAAGATATTACAGAAGAGTATATTTCCAATCATCTGGATACGGCTGGTATTCCTGATCCAGACCTTTTGATTCGTACCAGTGGAGAGATTCGTATTTCGAATTTCATGCCTTGGCAGGTATCCTATTCTGAATTTTATTTCACAGATACTTTATGGCCAGACTTCAATAAAGAAGAGCTTGCGAAGGCTCTGTCCTGGTATCAGACCCGAGACAGAAGATTTGGTGGTGTAAAGCAGTAGGAGGAAACTTATGTTTTGGACAAGACTAGCTAGTGGCGTAGTCCTGGTTATTTTATCAATTGTAACTTTATATTTTGGTGGCCTGGTGACTCTTGGAGTTACAGCAGTGCTTTCTTTAATCGGTATCTTTGAACTTTGCAGAGTGTATAAGATTGAAAAGAAAGCTCCTGCTATTGCCGCTTACATCTGGACAATTCTCTATTACCTTCTTTTGGGATTTGATCTGCAGAAATGGGTAATGCCACTTCTGATTGTGTACCTTCTGGTGGTTCTGGCAATCTATGTATTTGCCTTCCCTAAGTTCCATGACAAGGAAACAATGGCTGCATTTTTCGCTTTCTATTATGTAAGTGTGATGCTGTCTTATGTTTATCTTTTACGCAACCTTCCAGATGGCGGCTGGTTCGTTATTCTGATTTTTGTTTGCTCCTGGGGAAATGATACTCTGGCTTATTGCGTGGGTCGACTTTTTGGTAAGCACAAGATGAGTCCTGTGCTCAGCCCTAAGAAGAGTGTGGAAGGACTTTTTGGTGGAATTATTGGAGCAGGCCTTTTAGGCTTTATCTTCGGTATTTGCTTCAACCACTTTAATCATGAAATTCCATCTTTCCAGTGGTGGATGGCAGCAGTTGGCGCCATTGGTGCCCTTCCTGCAGTTATAGGAGATCTGGCTGCTTCTGCAATCAAGCGTAATAATGAAGTTAAGGATTATGGAAAACTGATTCCTGGTCATGGTGGAGTGCTGGATCGTTTTGATTCCATGATTTTCACGGCACCAATTCTTTTCTATCTGGTGTCATGTGTTATTGAACATGTTGCCTAAGCACAGTTCATTTGCAAGGAGAGAAGAGAAATATATGGCTAAGAAAATTGCAATTATTGGTTCTACTGGTTCTATCGGCACCCAGACTCTGGATGTGGTGAGAAATACGGGACTTACTGTCACAGCCATGAGCTGCGGCCATAATATTGATTTATTTGAAAAACAGATTCGTGAATTTCATCCACTGCTGGTTGCTATGGCAGAAGAGAAAGATGCGATAGACTTGAAAGCAAGACTGGCAGATATGGATGTCAAGGTTCTTCATGGTATGGAAGGACTGATTGCGGTTGCGCAAGAAGAAAGCTGTGACACAGTGGTAACAGCCATTGTGGGTATGATAGGCGTGGAGCCTACCCTTGCTGCCATTGAAGCAGGGAAGGACATTGCCCTGGCCAATAAGGAAACTCTGGTTACGGCTGGCCATCTGGTTATGAAGGCTGCCCGGGAAAAGGGTGTGCAGATTCTTCCTGTGGATAGTGAACATTCTGCTATTTTCCAGTCTCTGCAAGGTAGAGCAGACAGCAAAATCTCTAAGATTTTACTGACAGCTTCCGGCGGTCCTTTCCGTGGAAAGACCAGAGCAGATCTGGAAAATGTAACAGTGGAGCAGGCTCTGGCTCATCCCAACTGGTCTATGGGGGCGAAGATTACCATTGATTCTGCATCCATGGTAAATAAGGGTCTGGAAATGATAGAAGCTCACTGGCTCTTCGATGTTTCTATGGATCAGATTCAGGTTATTATTCAGCCTCAGTCCATTATCCATTCAGCAGTGGAATATGAGGATGGTGGTGTTATTGCTCAGCTTGGCGCGCCGGATATGAAGCTGCCAATTCAATATGCATTAACTTATCCAAATCGCTTCCCACTTCCTGGGGAGAGACTGGACTTTACAAAGATTTCATCCATTCAGATAGAGACACCGGACAAGGAGACCTTCCTGGGCCTTCCTCTGGCAGAAAAGGCATCCTCTATTGGAGGTTCCATGCCAACGGTTCTTAACGAAGCGAATGAGCATGCAGTGGCGGCCTTCCTGGCTGGAAAGATTCGCTTCCTGGAAATCTATGACATGATTCAGTATGCCATGGACCAGCATAAGCTTATTGCTCACCCTGGTCTTTCGGAGATTCTGGAGACCCGTGACTGGACAGATGAAATTTTACTTTCTCACTATGGCATATAGTTGCCATATGTGACTTCCTGCAAATGAGTTTGGCGTAGAATTATGCAGTTCATTTGCGTAGTACATTTGCACAGTTCATTTGCGTAGTACATTTGCAGGGAAAAGATATACAGCAGATGATGGACAAAAAAGGAAAAGATTATGAATATTATTGTCATTATTCTTATGTTCGGATTATTGGTTTTCGTACATGAGTTTGGACATTTCTTATTTGCAAAACTGAATCATATTGGTGTTGCTGAATTTTCTATTGGTATGGGACCAGCTGTTGCCAAGTGGGGACAGGGGGAGACCAGGTATTACCTGAGAGCACTTCCCATCGGTGGTTATGTCATGATGGAAGGCATGAATGAGGATTCTGACAAGGCAAATGCATTTCCAAAGAAAAGCATTTTAGCCAGACTTTCCGTTTTACTGGCAGGCCCTTTTTTCAATTTCCTTCTGGCTTTCTTTTTGTCCATAATTATTTGTCATAACTATGGGCTGGATCCAACAGTTTTGGCTTCTGTTGATGAAAAATCTGCTGCCTATGAGGCTGGACTTCGGGAGGGAGACGAGATACTTAAGATTAACGGACACAGAGTTTACCTCTTCCGTGAGATTTCTCTTTTCCGTATGACTGCTGACCCGGAAAAGCCTATTGATATCGTTTATAAGCGAGACGGAAAGCAGCAGGAAACTACTGCTAAGATGACTTACAATGAGGAATATGGTCAGTATATGCTGGGGATTTCTGGTGGCTATGCTGAGTCTAAGAATGTTTGGCAGGATGTTAAATTTTCTTATTATGAAATTCGCCTGCAGATAAAATCCACCATTGCTTCCGTAAAAATGCTGGTGACTGGTAAGGTAGGCAAGGACGCACTTATGGGTCCTGTAGGAATTGGCAATGCCATGAATGATGTAATTGATCAGGCAGAGCAAACTGCAGAAGTGCAGCATAAAAATAAGTCGGAGACCTTCTGGCTGGTATTCCTGAATATTATTAACTTTACAGTATTAATCAGTGCAAATCTGGGTGTTATGAACTTACTGCCTATTCCAGCTCTGGATGGTGGCCGAATTCTATTTGTACTGATTGAAGCTATAGCAGGTAAACCAGTTCCTAAGGATAAGGAGAACCTGGTAACAGGTGTGGGAGTCATTCTACTTCTAATTCTTGTGGTCTTTGTCTGGTTTAATGATATAAGTAATTTATTCAAGTGATAAGTTAGTTTCTTGTTTAAGTAATAAGTTAGTTTCTTGTTTAAGTAATAAGTAAGTTTCTTGTTTAAATTAAGGTTAGTTCCTTGTTTGAGTGAGAGCTTAGATTATTATTTGAATAAAGTATTTACTCGTTTTGAATATTATGTTTGGTGGCCCGTTTTTGGGACATATACTTTGATAAGCTATGGAAAGTCTCGGGCAAGTTCATTTGCATGGCTTCCTGGCAGGGGAGGAAATATATGGCATACAGAGATGAAACGAAGAAAATTCAGATCGGTAATGTGACTATCGGTGGTGGAAGCCCAATAGCCATTCAGTCTATGACAAATACAGAAACTTCTGATGTGGAAGCAACTGTGAGACAGATTTTGGAACTGGAAAAAGCAGGATGTGACATTGTCCGTTGTACTGCCAATACAGAGGCGGCGGCAGATGCCTTTGAGAAGATTAAGGAGCAGGTTCATATTCCTCTGGTGGCAGATATTCATTTCCAGCATAAGCTGGCAATCCGGGCAATTGAGCATGGAGCAGATAAGATTCGAATTAATCCAGGAAATATTGGAAGTAAGGAAAATCTTGCTGATGTGGTGAATTGTGCAAAGGCACATAATGTGCCAATCCGTGTTGGCGTAAATTCCGGTTCTTTGGAGAAAGATATTCTTGAGAAGTATCAGGGGGTCACAGCAGAGGGGATTGTGGAATCTGCCATGGACAAGGTACGCATGATTGAAGAGCAGGATTACGACAACATCGTAATTTCTATTAAGTCTTCTGATGTACTTATGAGTGTGAAAACGCATGAATTAATCAGTCAGATGACTAAGTATCCACTTCATGTTGGCATTACAGAATCTGGTACTTTATGGTCAGGAAATATTAAGTCTTCTGTAGGACTTGGCATTATTCTGAATGAGGGAATTGGTGATACAGTCAGAGTTTCTCTCACAGGAAATCCAGTGGAAGAGGTGAATACAGCTAAGCTGATTCTGAAGACTCTGGGCCTTCGTCATGGAGGTATTTCATTAGTATCCTGCCCAACTTGTGGAAGAACCCATATCGATTTGATTGGTCTTGCTAACCAGACAGAAAAACTCATTGCCAATTATCCGAATCTGGATATTAAGGTTGCGGTTATGGGCTGTGCAGTAAATGGTCCTGGTGAAGCAAGAGAAGCAGATCTGGGTATTGCTGGTGGCGAAGGTGTAGGACTTGTGTTTAAACATGGTGAAATCCTTCGTAAGTGTCCACAGGAAGAATTATTAAATGAATTGAAGTTTGAGCTTGACCATTGGGGTCAGGACCTGCAGTAAGTAAATTTCTGAAGGAGTTTTGTTGTGAAATAGCGCAGTACATTTGCCTAAATACGAATTATGATAGGCAGTACATTTGCCTGCAGAATGAGGTTATAAATTGAGCGAGAAATTATTTAAAGAAACATTTCAGGGAATCCGTCTTGAAGGTGAGGCGGATTCCTATTTTGACGACGTTAAGGTCACTGGCGTCACTTTCTGGAAAGGTTCTGGGAAGGCGGAAATTGGTATTCTGTCCAGACACCTGATTCCAAAGTCTATTGTTTTTTCTTGCCAGGAGCAGCTGAAACAATATCTCTTTGGAGATAATCCTAGGGCTTCTGTGGAAATTACTGAAAAATACATACTGTCATCCCAGTACACACTGTCAAATTTATTGGATGCTTACTGGGATTCTTTTCTTGCGGAAATAAGAGAGCATTCCTATGTGGATTACAAGCTTTTGGTATCGGAACCCTATAAGGTAAGTGACGGAACTATTTTCCTTACCATTTCCGATGGCATTCTGGCCAGGTCTCGTAAACCTCTTATTGAAAAGTACTTTGTGGAAGTGCTGGAACATCGATTTGGTATGACAGTTTCCTGCCTTGTTAAGCTGGTGGAGAAAAAAAACAGCGGGCAGGAAATGGCTGCGAAACAGGCCAACGATGAAGCAAGAAAAGCTATTGAAGCAATCTCTGCCAATGTGGTGGATGAAGAACCAGCTCGTCGTGAGGCTGCAACTTCTGCGGTGCAGGGTTACGACGCTGACAAGAATGAGGTAGTGCTGGATACTTCTGTAATGAAGGCAGTAACTGCTAAGCCAGAAGAAAAGAAAAAGGTGGATTACAAGGCCAACCTTTCCATGTATCACAATAAGAATTATGAGGATCTGGATTGCTTCTACGGTAAGAATACGGAGGGTGACATTACACCGATTTCTTCCATCAATGCAGAATCCATGGGTGAATATGTATTCCATGGCAAGATTTTTGGAGTAGAAGAGCGCCAGACTCGTAAGGGTGACAAATGGATTGTTAATGCCAATATTACTGATTTTACAGATTCCATTGGCTTTAAACTTTTCATTCGTAATGAAGATCATGATCCGGTTATGGAAAAGCTTTGTAATGGAGCCTTCGTTCGCCTGAAGGGTACAGTAGACTATGACGACTATGCCCATACAATCATGGTTCGTTCCGTTAATGGGTTAAAGACAATTCCTGACTTTAGAAAACCAAGACTGGATGAAGCCCAGGAGAAGAGAACAGAACTTCATCTGCATACTGTAATGAGTGAAAAAGATTCCGTTTGTCAGATTGGCGACCTTATGAAGACTGTATTGAAATGGGGCTGGAAAACTGTGGCCATTACTGACCATGGTGTTGCTCAGGGCTTCCCGATTGCTTTCCATTGGCTGGAAGATAATAAGAAAACTTTACCAGAAGGCTTCAAACTTATTTACGGTATGGAAGCTTATCTGGTTGATGACTTAAAAACTCTGATTATGAATCCTCATGGACAGAGTCTGGAATCGGAATACGTTGTATTCGATATCGAAACCACAGGTCTTTCTTTCTCCAAGTGTAAGATTATTGAAATTGGTGCGGTTCGAATTAACAAGGAAGGTAAGGAAATTGACAGATTCTCCGAGTTTGTTAATCCTGGAGTTCCAATTCCATATAACATCGAAAAACTGACATCCATTTCCGATGAAACGGTAAAGGATGCGGATCCAATCGAAGTGGTACTTCCTAAATTCCTGGAATTCTGTAAGGGTGCTATGCTGGTAGCCCATAATGCTACCTTCGATACCACTTTCATCAGAGTTGTTTCCCATCAGCTGGGACTGGAATATGATTTCACAGCCTTCGATACTATGACAATCGCCTATATTTTCCTGCCAGAACTGGGAAGATATAACCTGGATCGTCTGACCAACTACTTTAAGTTAAAAAATGCTCATCACCACAGAGCTTGCGATGATGCGGATGTAACTGCAAAAATCTTTATGAAACTGATGGAACTGGTTAAAAAATCCGGTGCCAGGACAGTAGATGATTTGAATAAAATGAATGAGGCATCTCCCGATGCTATCCGTAAGGCAAAGCCTTATCATGCATCGATTCTGATTCAGAATGAAACAGGACGTGTAAATCTGTACCGTCTGATTTCAGAAGCCCATGTTACCTACTTTAACCGTGTGCCAAAGATTCCAATGAGTCTTTTGCAGAAGTACAGAGAAGGTTTGCTGGTTGGCTCTGCCTGCCAGAGTGGACAGCTCTTCCAGAATCTTCTTCAGGGTGCAGAAGAGGAAGATATTGAACGTATCATCAGATTTTATGATTATCTGGAAATCATGCCATGTGGCAACAATAAGAATCTGATTTCAGATGATAAGGCTGCTGGTATTGACAGTGTGGAAGATCTGCAGGATTTGAATCGTAAGATTATAGAGCTGGGGGCTAAGTTTGATAAAACAGTTGTGGCCACCGGTGATGTACACTTCCTGAATCCTGAGGATGCCATTTATCGTTCCATCGTATATGAAGGAAAAGATGGAAAGATTACCAATAAGGAAAAACTGGAAGCCAAGGCAGAAGAGGAAAGAAAGTTCGAAGAACAGGGGCTGGATTCTGTTCATATAGAAATGTTGAAACAGCCTCCACTTTATCTGCATACCACAGAAGAGATGCTGAAGGAATTTGAATATCTTGGACCAGACATGGCCAAGAAGGTGGTAATCGATAATCCAAATATGATTGCCGATATGATTGATGAAATTGAGCCAGTTAGACCGGACAAATGTCCACCAATCATTGAAAATTCCGACCAGATTCTTCGAGATATTTGTAACGATAAGGCTCATGAAATTTACGGTCCAAAGCTTCCAAAGATTGTAGAAGAACGTCTCGATAAGGAACTGGATTCCATCATTGGTAACGGTTATTCCGTTATGTATGTTATTGCCCAAAAGCTGGTATGGCGTTCTAATGATGACGGATATCTGGTAGGCTCCAGAGGATCTGTAGGTTCTTCCTTTGCAGCCACCATGGCTGGTATTACGGAAGTAAATCCTTTGCCTCCTCATTATCTGTGTCCGGAATGTTATTGGGTAGATTTCGATTCGGAAGAAGTTCTGTCTTACTCAGGTATGATGGGATGGGATATGCCGGATAAGAACTGTCCAAAGTGTGGCCATAAGTTACTGAAGAATGGTACGGACATCCCATTTGAAACCTTCCTGGGATTTAAGGGAGATAAGGAGCCGGATATCGATCTGAACTTCTCAGGTGAATATCAACCGCGTGCCCATGCCTTCATCGAAGAAATCTTTGGTAAGGGTAAGGCCTTCCGTGCCGGTACCATTGGTACTTTGGCAGATAAAACATGTTACGGTTATGCTCTTCGTTATTGTGAAAATAGAAATATCAGTAAGAGATCGGCAGAACTGATTCGTCTGTCAGAGGGATGTGTTGGTGTTAAGAATACAACGGGTCAGCATCCTGGTGGAATGATTGTACTTCCTCCCGACGAGGATATTTACAGCTTTACACCAATTCAGAAGCCGGCCAATGATATGACCACACCAATTATTACAACCCACTTTGAATATCACTCCATTCAGCAGAATTTGCTTAAGTTCGATATCCTTGGACACGATGATCCGACTATGATTCGTCGTCTGGAAGATCTGACAGGACTTGTAGCCACAGAGATTCCGCTGGATGATAAGAATGTTATGGAAATGTTCCAGAATACAAAACCACTTGGTGTAACGCCAGAGCAGTTACATGGTGTACACAAGTCAACCTTAGGTATTCCGGAATTCGGTACAGACTTTGCTATGCAGATGTTAGAGGATGCGGCACCAGTCAGCTTCTCGGATCTGGTTCGAATTTCTGGTCTGTCCCATGGTACAGACGTATGGCTGGGTAATGCAGAAACTTTGATTAAAGAAGGAGTATGTAAACTTGCTTCTGCCATTTGTTGTCGTGATGATATCATGGTTTACCTGATTCATATGGGAATGGAACCTGGTGAAGCCTTCACTATTATGGAGCGAGTTCGTAAGGGTATTGTTGCCAAGGGGAAGTGTAAGGAATGGCCTCAGTATAAGGAAGATATGTTAGCTCACAATGTGCCGGAGTGGTATATCGGTTCCTGTGAGAAGATTAAGTATATGTTCCCGAAGGCGCATGCGGTGGCTTACGTTATGATGGCCTGGCGTGTAGCCTGGTTCAAGCTTTATCATCCACTGGCATATTATGCAGCCTTCTTCTCCATTCGTGCCAAGGCCTTTAACTATGAAATCATGTGTCAGGGGGAACCTCATCTGGAGCAGACTTTAAAGGTGCTTCGTTCCATGGATAAGAACGCTATGTCAGCCAACGAACAGAACCTGCTTCGTGACTGTCGTCTGGTAGAAGAGATGTATGAACGTGGACTTGAGTTTATGCCTATTGATATTTATCGGGCGGATGCAACTCGTTTCCAGATTATTGATGGAAAGATCATGCCTTCTCTTACATCCATTGATGGTATGGGTGAGAATGCTGCGAAACAGTTACAAGAGGCAGCGAAAAAGGGAGAATTCCTTTCCCAGCAGGAAATCAAGGATCGAGCTAAAATTTCTGGTACGGTACTTGCCAAGATGTCCGATATGGGAATTCTGGGCGACCTGCCACAGACAAGTCAGCTTACTTTTGACTTCTTGAAATAAATAGAGTTATGTTAACGTATAGCCCACTGTATGTAGGTTAGAATTATTCTAATCTGCAAATAGTGGGCTTTATTTGAGCAAAATTCACAATTTATAGGGTTTTATGTTGACTTGACATATGATAAAATTTACTCATTATGCAAAGTTTATAAAATTAATTGGAACAATTTTAAGGAGAGAATAAAAGATGAGGAAATGGAAATCCAGAGTGCTTGCTTCGGTACTTGCTGTAAGTATGGCTTTATCTATGAATGGTATGCCAGTACTTGCTTCAGCAAATACAAATGAAGGAACAAGCCAGACTAGTGGGACTGACATTGAACCTACAGCAACAAATACAGATGCGGTTAATGCAGATACTGAAAATCAGGAGACTACTTCTGAAGAAGTAACCTCTGTTGAAGTAGAGGAAGATACTGCAGCAAATTTGATTAATTATCTGGTTACAGAAAGCGACTATGTAACTGCTCCTGCAGATCAGTTCGTACTGGTGGATGTGGGTGATGGTTCTAAAGCGCTTTCCTCAGCTACTCTTTATTATACAAATGAAACAACTGGTGCAAATTATGAGAAAGCAGTAGATACCATTGATGCAACATCCCTTGTCTTCAATCTTTCTTTTGCTTCTGCAGCAGATGCTGGTAAGTATAATCTTACATCCCTCACATATACATTTGAGGATGGTCAGACTTATACAGAGAATCTTGTTGAAATTGGTCTTGGATCAGAGTTCGGTGTAAACACGGAAGTTGAAGCTGATCCAGATTTATGGTTAGTAGATGAAAATACAGATTCAACAAATGCGGATGTTTCCATCGATACTTCTGTTGTTTCAAAGGGAAACAGTGCAGCCAGTGTTGAACAGGCTCTTGCCAATGCAGATGCGAATGTAAGTGATGGAATTTCTTCTAGAAATAGTATTGTAAATGGAGCATCTTCAGACGGTAAGTATGTTATCGTAATTGATCCTGGTCATGGTGGAAATGATAGTGGTTGTTATAATACATATGGTGGCGTAAATATCTACGAAAAAAACCTTACACTAAAAATTGCAAATTATATGCGTGCAGAGTTGCAAAAGTATAGCAACTTTACAGTATATTTGACACGTGAAGGAGATGGTGGTCTTTCTAGTAGTGCTGCAGATGAATTAAGTAGAAGATGTAATTTTGCAGCTTCCGTAAACGCAGATGCATACGTGAGCATTCATGTAAATACAGCAGGAAACAATGTACCGACTTCAGCAAATGGTGTTGAAATATATGTTCCAAATAATAACTACAACTCAACAGTTTCTTCTGCAATAGGAAATTATTCTCCTGATGTTGTAGGAACCGCTAAGGGATATGCCAATACAATTCTGAATAGATTGATTGCTCTCGGCCTCACAAATAGAGGCCTTAAGATTCGTAACTCTGCGAATGGTTCTACTTATGCAGATGGTTCCCTTGCAGATTACTATCACAATATTTGGCATAATAAGGAAAATTCAATTCCAGCAATTATTGTAGAACATGGTTTTCTTGATAACTCCAGTGATTATTACAACCATTTCCGTACAGATGCTCAGCTTCAGGCTTTAGGTATCGCGGATGCTCAGGGTGTAGTTGATTACTTCGGTACATCATATAAGTCTGTCTTAAATGAAACAGATTATAAGGATGTATATAACTACGCATACTACATTGCTCATAATGATCTTTCTGGTAAGGTTGATACAAATAATCAGTATGCAGTACTTTCATACTTTGTAAATTATGGTATGGACAAGGGCGATGTTGCCTGTTCAACATTCGATGTTCATTCTTACAGAAATGAATATAAGGATCTTCGTGCAGCCTTTGGATCAAATTGGCGCCAATACTATTTGCACTACATTGGTTCAGGTAAGAGAGAAGGCCGCCATGGTACAGGTTGTACTAAGCGAGTTGGTAGTGTAACTGTTTTAAATGGCGTGGATTACTCACCTGTATTTGATGCAGATTATTACTTAGATAGATATCCTGATCTTAAGGCTGCTTTTGGTGATAACGACGAAGCAGCTCTTCAGCATTTCGTTTAT
>OMVA01000002.1 GCA_900314445.1 uncultured Lachnospiraceae bacterium
AACAACCTATGAACGCAGAAAAACGGCGTGACCTTCGGGTCACACCGTTCTCTGCGACAAAATAGTTACTTGTCACTATTAATCATTCGGTTTTCGGGCTTTCGCTTTTAGGATATTTAAAAGTGAGAGAAATTGGCATGCTCTGTTTTGCAATTTAAGTGCTGGCTTCGAACAACTCATTTGCCAGCCTTGACTGAAATGAATTATTCAGCCTTTTCTTCAACGGATACGAGCTCAATATCGAAGTTGAGTTCCTTACCAGCTAAGTGATGGTTGGCATCAAATGTAACCATGCCATCTTTCATTTCTGTAACTTCAGCCATGAACTGATGTCCATAAACATTTGTAAGCATAATTGTTTCGCCAACAGCGAGTTCATCTGTACCACCACCGAGCTTTTCCAGTTCGATTGAGAATACTGCGTCTTCCTGACGCTCGCCATAAGCTTCTGCAGGGGTGAGGTGGATTGACTTCTTTTCACCAACTTCCATTTCTACAACTGCCTTATCAAATCCAGGAATCATCATGCCAACACCAGCAACGAATTCGATTGGTTCGTTACGGTTGTATGATGAATCAAACTGAGTGCCGTCATTTAATGTACCTGTGTAATGAACGGCAACGTTCTTACCAGCGTTCTTTCCTTCGTAAATGATCTGCATTTCGCCACCGCCGCAGCTACCACAGCATCCGCCGCAGTCATCGCCACATTCACCGCCGCAATCACAATCGCCGCCACATCCGCAGCCTTCGCCTTCTTCTTTTTCGCAATTAACGCCTTCAGAAGTGAGGCTGCCAACAAGGTAGTTTGCAACTGCCTGGTCAACATTTCCTTCCTGACCAGAAACAACTGTGATGCCCATTGCGTCAAGAGCAGCCATGGCGCCGTCACCAACATTGCCACAGATGACAACATCAACATTCTTTTCTGCAAGGAAGCCAGCAAGTGCTTCGTGACCGTAGTCACCGGTTGGCTCATTCTTTACATCAATAACATTTCCATCTTCAATTTCATAAATCTTAAATTCTGAAGTCTTTCCAAAATGCTGGAAGACCTTACCATTTTCATAAGCAACTGCGATTTTCATAGGAACTCCTTAATATCATTCATAAATAGTCATGGAAAAACTCGAAGGAAATAGCCAGTAAATTGGTTTTTCCTTTTACGAGTCGGTTTATTATACATGGCGAAATAAAAAGTGCACGTAACAATAGTTACATGAACTGTATTTCTTTCTATTTCGCAAAATCAGAATCGTCAAAATAAGAAGGAGGAGTCCAAGGATTGCCGTCCTGATAAATTTTGTTTTTACCGAAATCTTCGTATTGGGACATGGTATTTCTAGCGTTATAGCCAGTACCGAAGGCGAAGTCGCCGGCATTAGCAAGGCTGTTTTCTCCCAGATTATAATCTGCTTTTACCTTGAACTGAAGAAAAGAATACTTGTCTGAAGTTATCTGAAGGCCAGCAAGTTTACCATTAAAATTAATGGTATGCTTATGCTGATTTACTAGATATGACATATTTTTTTCTTGTTTCAAATGGCATGCAATGTTAAAATTCCACATGGAAAAAATGTTGTTTCATTTATTTAATTTCGTTATTTAAGGGAAAACGAAACTAAATAAACCGTTTTTAAGAAAGGGAATATGAATATGTCTACAAGAATTGCAGTTATGGGATATGGTAATCTTGGACGTGGTGTTGAGATTGCAGTAAAAGAAGCTCCCGATATGGAACTGGTTGCAGTATTTACAAGAAGAGATCCTGCAAGCGTAAAGATTATGACAGAGAACGTTCCAGTTGTGAAGGTTACTGAAATTGAAAATTGGAAGGACAAGATTGATGTCCTTATTATCTGCGGTGGTTCTGCTACAGACCTTCCAGAGATGACTCCAAAGTATGCAAAGATGTTCAATGTAATCGATTCATTCGATACTCATGCAAGAATTCCTGAGCACTTCGCAAACGTTGATGCTTCAGCCAAGGAAGCTGGTAAGATCGCAGTTATCTCATGTGGTTGGGATCCAGGTATGTTCTCACTTGCTCGTGTTTACTCAAATGCAATTCTTCCGGATGGCAAAGATTATACATTCTGGGGCAAGGGCGTTTCACAGGGACATTCCGATGCAATCCGTCGTATCGATGGCGTTAAGAATGCTAAGCAGTACACAATTCCTGTTGAGAGCGCTCTGGAAGCAGTTCGTTCAGGAAGCCAGCCAACACTTACAACAAGACAGAAGCATACAAGAGAGTGCTTCGTTGTTCTTGAGGAAGGCGCTGATGCTGCTCGCGTTGAGAAGGAAATCAAGGAAATGCCTAACTACTTCTCAGACTATGACACAACAGTTCACTTCATTTCTGAAGAAGAACTTCTTACAAACCATGCAGGAATGGCTCACGGCGGTTTCGTATTCCGTTCAGGCAAGACTGGTGTAAATAAGGAAAACAGCCACATCATCGAGTACAGCTTAAAGCTTGACTCTAACCCAGAGTTCACAACAAGCGTACTTGTTGCTTATGCTCGTGCAGCATTCCGTATGAACAAGGAAGGACAGTCAGGCTGTAAGACAGTTCTGGATGTTCCACCAGCATACCTGTCAAACCTTAGTGGTGAAGAACTCCGCGCTCACCTTCTGTAAAGTGCGACTTGCTTCCTTTTAAGTATGTAAGACATAGGACTTAGTCTGACAGACTGAGCCCTGTGTCTTTTTTCTTGTGGATTCTTTATAAAATAACAATAATTTCAATAGTTTTAAAAGGGGATATCCCATATATTTATATTATTGAGTAAGCGTATTTCTACGAATATTCCCCGGCTTTTGGTGGGGAACCGAAAGGATATTTTATGAATATTTTAATTGGTTTATTACCTGCAATTATCTGGGGGCTGCTGCCACTGGCCATTACCCGTTTTGTAAAGGGCGGTCCTCTGGTACAGATTACAGGAATTGGTATCGGTACCACCATTGTTGCCATTATCACAACAATTATTGTTCGCCCAGAACTTCCTGGCACCTTAGGCCTCATCCTTTGCTTCTTATCCGGCCTAACCTGGATGATCGGAACCTATGGTCAGATGTACAGTTTCAAGAAAATCGGTGTGTCCCGTGTATTCCCATTATCTTCTGGTGTGCAGATTGTAGGCAACGCTCTCTTGGGCTGGCTTGTGCTTCACGAGTGGGTGGGAGCAAAGCAGGTTCTCCGGGGCATGCTTTTCGTAGTTTTAATTATTGCCGGCATCATCCTTTGCAACAAGGAAGGAAAGAAGGCAAATGATCTTGGCGCGGATTCTGCAGATGGGGACTCTGCCGAGGAAATGCCAAAGCTGACCAAGGCAGAAGAGTTAAAGATTCTGCTTATGATTGCTCTGACATCCCTTGGCTATTGCGCATACTCCTTATTCCCTAAGCTTTCTGGAGCAGGTGCCATGAGCCAGACTCTTCCACAGGGACTAGGTATGCTGGTGGGAGCGGTGGTAATCTCCTTTGTATTTGGAAAAGAAAATCCATTCAAAATGGATAAGAAAAATATTAGAATTGCAAGTTGTGTTGGACTTTTCTACGGAATTGCCTCTCTGATTTTCCTGGTATCCATTGCAAGAAATGGTATGGTAAATGGATTTATCCTCAGTCAGCTGAACATGGTAATTGCCACTCTTTCTGGTATCTTCATTATTAAGGAAGCCCAGAAGATTCCTTTATGGAGAACAGCACTTGGCGTGATTGCAATCTTTGCTGGTTGTATTCTGATTCAGTTAATCTAAGTGAAAACGTGATGGCTAGGAAGATTTAAATCTCAGCTTTATAGGAAACGCTGTATAATGGGCAAGGGGTTAGGAAAAGAAAGGGTAAAACTATGAAGATGAAAAAGGGATTGGCAATTATGCTGGGGCTGGCTATGACCATGTCACTAGCTGCTTGTGGGAAAAAACAGGGTGACAGTGAGGGAGTGGCTTCCACAGAGGCGGTTGAAGAAGCAACAAGTGAGGAAGAGTATCCGGGAACGGTGGATGACCTCACTGAATATATGAGCCAGGAAGAGATTAATGGTCAGCTTCAGATTCTGGCGGAGAACAAGGACCAGTGGGTGACATTGGGAGAAGGGGCAGGCACAGAAGGATACAAGTATGCTGTGGCGGACCTCAATCACAATAGTCGTCTGGATTTGATTGTTACTTCCTGCATGCAGGGTACGGGACTTTATTCCGTCAACGCATATTATGAAGTCTCTGAAGATGGTAAGAACCTGGTGAAACTCAAGGATGATCTTGAAGAGGGTACTTCCCAGCCTGACTGGGGAAATAGCCAGTATGTTTGCTCCTACGATACGGAAAGTAAAAAGTATACATACTATGTGAATGACACGCTTCTTGTAAGTCAGGGCGAATATGCCATGACTGATTATGCTCTGTCCATTGAGGATGATAAGATTAAACAGACAATTTTAGGTTCTCTGGATGTGGTGGAATCTCTTGATCAGGGGGCCACAGCCAGTGATGCGGATGCTGAGCAGAAAGTTACTTTTTATGATGCCAAGGGAAATGAAATTGACCAGGATGACTACAAGTCCTATGAGTCCTTCCGTAGTGAGACGGTGTCCATTGGAGAAGTTTTCTTCTACTGGGTAGATGCCAGCAAATGTCCTGAAGCAGTGGAGGGTGATTTCACGAAACTCACCCAGGATCAGTGGGTATCCTATCTTGCCTTATCCGCTTCCGGTTTCAGTGTAAGTTTCCGCTAGGAAGAAAATTGATAGAAATCAAATGAGGGAAATTATGAAAAAAGCTCTAAAGGCATGCTTTCCATGGCCTTGGGAACAGCCCTATATATGTTTTTTGTACAAGCCATTTTCTAAAAATATCCCATATTATCTATGGATTTTCGACAAGTTCATTTGCCGGCAAAGGCCTGTGAATTTTGACTTTTACTACTATAAAACTTATAATTATTCAAAGATTTGCCTGGCCGCAGACTTTTGTTCTGCGGCTATTTTCTTTAAAAATATATCCACAATGTGGAGGCAACCCGATGTTGCTCGATTCGGAGGAATAGAATGAAATTCGAACCAATTATCGTATCGCTGCTTGATACAGATCTTTATAAATTTAATATGGATCAGGTTATTTTCCATAAGCACACAGACCTGACAGGTAAGTACATTTTTAAGTGTCGTAATGAGAATGTGAAGTTCAATCAGGAAATGGTGCAGGAGATTTCTGACCAGATTGACCATCTCTGCAGCCTGCATTTCACAAAGGAAGAGCTGGAATACCTTCGTTCTATTCGTTTTATTAAGAATGACTATGTGGAATTCCTGCGCCTTTATCATCCACTTCGCGACTATGTAAGTTGTGGCCTTAATGAAGATGGAACTCTTGATCTTACAGTGACAGGACCTCTTTTTTCTGCTATGCAGTTTGAAATCTATCTGCTGGAAATCGTGAATGAGGTTTACTTCCGCTTTACCTATGACTATGACAAGCTGGTGGAATCTGCTCGCCGCAGGCTCAATGAGAAAGTAGCTGACTTCAAGGCTGGTAAGTACAATTTCCGCTTCTCAGAGTTTGGCTGTCGTAGAAGACTGTCCCGTGAGTGGCAGGACGAGGTGGTTCGTACTTTCAAAGAAGAGACAAATGTGATGGCCGGAACTTCCAATGTTTATCTGGCCATGAAATATAATCTGACACCAATTGGAACCTATGCTCATGAGTATGTGCAGATGTATCAGGGGATTGATTCTATCCCACTTGCCTATACAAATGCAGCTGCCATGAAGGACTGGTATGAGGAGTATCAGGGTGATAATGGTATTGCCCTTACGGACACCATCACAACAGATCTCTTCCTTCTGGACTTCACACGTTCTTACGTAAATAACTATACAGGTGTTCGTCATGACTCTGGAGACCCATATGCCTGGGGCGACAAGCTCATTGATCATTATAAGAAATATGGCATTGATCCAAAGACCAAGACTCTGCTTTTCAGCGACAGCCTTGACTTTGAACGTGCCCAGAAACTTTATGAGTACTTTAGTCCAAAGGCTCGAGTTGCTTTTGGTATTGGTACATTCGTATCCAACGATACAGATGAAGACCCACTGAATATTGTTATTAAATTGCAGTACGTAAATGGTAAGCCAGTTGCAAAAATCAGTGACACCCTGGGCAAGAATATGTCTGCCGACAAGGATTACCTGAGATACCTGGAGAGAGCAGTTATTTTCCGTCTCCAGCGTGATGAACAGATGCAGAACTGGCGCGTCGATTCCAAGAAAGCAAGTTCTGAACAGGAATAATCCTGCAAATGAGTTGTCCAGCAACGCACACTGGAAAAATTTGAAGTTAGAATTTTAAATGGCACAATGGAGAAGGTGCCGTTTAAACTGGGAGAAGAAAAAAAGAGGATTACATGAGAAGTAATAATAGAAGTATTATGGACGAGTTCCGTAAGGCAAGGCCGGACTATGAAGCCTTGCAGGAAATTGTCGTTCCTATGATGGAGAAGGGCATTAAGAAAAGCGGACTTGGTGTACAGGGCATAGAGTCTCGTATTAAGAGACGTTCTTCTCTGGAAGAAAAATTAAATAGAAAACGTGATAAGTACGATGCCCTGGAGGATATCACAGATATTCTGGGTCTTCGTGTCATCACATTTTTCACAGATGATGTGGACAAGGTTGCCAAGGTGGTATCGGAGATTTTCCACGTGGATAAGATTCATTCTGTGGATCAGCGTGAAGTAATCAGTCCGACCAACTTTGGTTATCTCTCTTTGCATTACATTTGTAGTCTGCCTAAGGACCAGGAATTTCCTGAGAATCTGACCAGGATCCGTTTTGAAGTGCAGATGCGTTCTTCTCTGCAGCATACCTGGGCGGAAATCGAACATGACCTGGGTTATAAGAATGACTTTGGTGTTCCCAGGGGAATTATGCGAGAGTTTGCCCAGGTAGCAGGGCTCTTAGAAGTGGCAGATAAGTGCTTCAGTGAAATCCGTGTGAAGATGAGTAATTACGAAGAGACCGTTCGTAGGGAAATCAGCGAAGATAAGGCCTATGATCTTCCTTTGGATACCATTTCTCTTCGAGAATTTATGCAGCATTCCAAGCAGTTCAATCTCTTTATGCAGGCCATATATGAGAGGGCAAAGGATGCCGAAATCATTAAGGTTTCCCCAGAATCTTATCTGGAAAACCTGGACTTCCTGGGTGTAAAGACCATTGGAAATCTTCTGGAGCTTCTGGAAAAGCAACAGGCACATGCCCTTCAGCTTTTCGAAGATATGCAGGCAGAATCAGAACTGGATGAAGTTGTAACTTCCATCGGTCTTTATCTGCTTTGCCAGGCTCGCCTTGTCTGGAGTTCCAAGAGTGAAAAGTCTATCTTGAAGTATTTCAAGAAGACCTCACGAAATGATGACCAGGCTGAGAGAAGGACCAGGAGAATTCTGGCTCTCCGCGAGGAAAAGCATGTGGGAGAAAAGAAGTCTTCCCAGTAAAAAAAATATAAGAAAACCCACAGGTTGAAATCAACTTTGATATGTACCCAGAATCCTGGACACATATTTATGAACTAGGCGGAACACATGGATGCTATCCTGTATTGTACAGGTGGCATCCATTTTGTTTTTGCCTGTATTTTTAGTATGGCACTTCCTCTGAAAGTGGGAGTTCCAAAAGTTCTGGATTCTC